>JALZWC010000129.1 GCA_023300255.1 Saprospiraceae bacterium
AAAGGAACCGTAGCCCAGCTATGCTTAATTTTTTAGCATTCCTTAGAAGAAAAAATGTCTAGCTTAAAACGACCAATTTATTCTTACACTTTGCCTAACCTCTTTTTATTTATTGGTCTAACGTATGAATTCTTAATTTAAATTTTTACTAATAGTAAAGAAGAATTTGCTACCCTTATCCACTTCACTATTTATCCAGATCTTCCCTTCATGCTGATCTACTATTTTTTTGCATATTGCCAAGCCAATGCCTGTTCCTTCATAATCAGCATTAGAATGTAATCGTTGAAAAATTTTAAAAATTTTATCTTGGTATTCTTCTGAAATACCAATGCCATTATCGGCTACACAAAATTCCCAAAACGCTTTTTCTTCTTGACAACTTATTTTTATATGAGGGGAAATACCTTGCTTAGTAAACTTAATACCATTGGAAACCAAATTTTGAAAGAGCTGCTTCAGTTGCGTCTTGTCCGCATGGATAGCTTTTGGAAAATCCGAGATAGAAATTCGAGTATTTTTTTCTTTTAAATGGCTGTCCATATCTAACTGTATACTTGCTAATAAGTTATTCGGATCAAAAGATTGTATTTTTCGAGTAGTAGCATTTAATTTAGAAAAGGTGAGTAGATCATCTACCAAATTTTGCATGTTATAAATACTGGTAGTAATAAAGCCTAAAAAATCTGCTTCTTGATTAGTTAATTTATCTCCAAGGCTCTTCTCTAATAACCCAGAAAAACTATTAATAGTTCTTAATGGAGATTGTAAATCATGTGAAGCAATATAGGCAAATTGCTCTAATTCTTGATTAGATCTTTTTAGTTCTTGGTTCTTTTTATTTAATTGTTTTTCTCTTTCTTGTAGTGCTTGCTGTGATTTTTCTTTTGCTATTACTTCTTTTTGTAGTTGTAGGTTGTAGGTTTCTATTGTTCGATAGTGTTCTTTCTTTCCATTCATATAAGCTGCGAATATCGCAGATAAAAATAAAACAATACTACCAATGATAGATAAAAGGTACCATTTAGTTTCATGAAATGCAGCGGGTCGAATTATATGTAGCGTAGCTCCAGTCTCATTCCAAATACCATTATTGTTGGCAGCCTTTACTTTAAAAGTATAGGAGCCTGGTTTTAAATTAGTATAGGTTGCATTAGGATTGATAGAGGTGTAATTCCAATCTTCATCTAATCCTATTAATTTATAAGCATAAATATTCTTATAACTTCTATTATAATTAAGTGCTGCAAAGTCTAATGATAAGTAATAATTATCAGATTTTAAAACCAAGGTATCTTTATAAACGGCTTCGGAATAATATTCCCGCTCTGAATTAATACTTTTTATGGTGGTCACAAATACAGGTGGTGGTGTTGTATTGACCTTAATATTTTTGGGGTTAAATTTTGTTAATCCATTTTTACTTCCAAAATAAATATTACCATTTGTGTCTTCACCACAAGCGCCTTTCCCAAAAGTTAATTCTTCTATTCCATCTTTTTTTACGAATTCATTAAATTGTTTGGTCGCTGGATTAAATTTTAAAATTCCATTGGAAGTACTTGCCCAGATTACTTTATTTGAGGTGATATTTATAGCGTGTATTGTGTATTTAAAATTAGAAACACTATGATTTATAAATTCTTTTGTTTCTAAATCATAGCTGCCCAAACCATTAGTAGTGGCGATATAAATTATGTTATCTAAATTTTTTAAGCCGACTATTCTATTAGAAAATATAGAAGACTTGTCTTGAAGGTCATTCTTAAATCGTTTAAAAGTTAACTTTTTATCTGGACCTTCTTTTATTACACGATTTAATCCATCAAAAGTACCTATCCAAATGGATTGATTAGCATCTTCTAGTATGGAAGTGATCGAATTATCACTAATGCTTGTAGGATCATCCATATTACTAACATAAGCAGTATATATTCCCGTTTTTTCATCTAATTTCAAGAGGCCTTTTTCTGAAGAGAGCCATAATCTATTTTTACTATCTTTTAAAAAATTATTTATAGTTAAATCTCCTAATTTTTTATTAATTGATTCAGGAAAAGGATATTCTTTTGAAGTTTGTGTTAGGAGATCTAATATAAATATACCTTTACGACTTCCTAAATACAGCTGTGTTTTATTTGGACTGTAAACCGAATTTATATATTTATTTTTGATAGCTTTAAAGGAGTGACTAACTGTTTTTTTTGAAGATAAATCATATAAGATTAAACCATTTTCCCCACTTCCTATCCATGCAATATTATTATCGTTAATATAGAAACTATTATAATAATTATTGGAAACACTTGTTTGAAGTAAATTAATAAAACTAAATTGATTTGCTTGAGGATTATACTGACTGATCCCAGAATAAGTACTAAACCACATAAGGCCTTGTCGATCTTCATAAATTAAATTTATTTCATTATGAATTAGAGATTGGCTATTGCGCGATTCATTATAAAGTCGATGAAATTTTAAAGCAGAAATATCTTCCACAGGCTTATCTGTGGATAGATTATCTAAGTCTACATAATTTAATCCTTCAACAGTACCTACCCATAAACGTTGGTTAGTATCTTGATAAATATTTTTAATTGAATTATGGGATAAGGTTGTTGGATCATTATCCGTCCTTCTAAAATTTTGAAAGGTAGGTAGCCAATCTTGCTGATTTTTATCATTAGAAGCATCTATAGGTAAATGCATAAGATTTAATCCATCTCCAAAAGTTCCAATCCAATATCGTTTACTCTTGTCTTGATAGATAGCCCAGATATGTTGTGCTGACAGATTCTCGCCTAAAGTAATATGTTTGAACAGGGTGTTAGCTAATGGTGATCCATCTTTTGGAGGCAACATTAAATACAGCCCTCCACCCCAAGTACCTACCCATATCCAACCTTTTTCATCTTCTGAAATTGAAAGTATTGCTTTTGCTTGAAGAGCGGATGGATCGTTTTTATTTCTTAAAAAAGAGGTGAAGCTATCCGATTCAGAGTGATAAACATTAAGGCCATCCTCTGTTCCTATCCACATTCTTCCCGCGCTATCTTCTTCAATTGCTAAAATATCATTATTACTTATACTAGTAGGATCTCCTTCTTTATGAGTATAAGTGGTCCATTTTTGTTGTTTTTGATTATATTTAGTCAAACCACCATACCGAGTTCCAATCCAAAGAGTTCCTTTACTATCTGTATGTAATACTTTTATCGTATTTGATTGTAGGCCTCCTTTTATTTTAGGATTATCAACTTTAAATATTTTTACAGAATTTTCAGATTCATATCTACAAAGACCATCTGTCGTACCGATCCATATAAATCCTAGTTGATCTGAAGTAGTACTATTGATTCCATTACTAGGTAGGCCTTTAGAATCGTCAATAGGATTGAAACGAATAATTGACTGGCTAAATAATGGAAGATTATACAAGCCAATTAAGAAACATACTATTACTATTAATGGTTTTTGTGTTTTCATAATTGAATTACCAATATTGTTATAGCTTTATAATATCGTGTATAGATTTAGGAAGGAGGAGGCGAATTATTCAATAGTTTTATTCAAAAATAAAAGAGTGTGTAAAGAATTGGGGGAACATATATATTAAATCTAAAGAACACAATAAGATGTTGACATTTTTTACCACGCTACAAACATACGAGGTACATA
>JALZWC010000130.1 GCA_023300255.1 Saprospiraceae bacterium
TCCTTTTTCCTTGTAAAAAAACTTAAAAATGAAGCCGTAGCTCTGCTATGCCTTAATTTTGAAGCTTCTTTACAAGAAAAAATTACTGCGCCATAATTGATAGGTTATTTAATTCCTGGTCCCTAATCTTTAGTAAAGACAGCGGGTAGCTTTGCTATTCGACGAAATAGTGGACTCGGCGGCTCTACGGCGAAGCTTTCTATATGTTTTTTTAAGAATGTTAAGACTTTCTTAACAAAAGAAAATGGGCACAGATAGTCTATTCTTTACACAATAATAGAGTGCTTTTCTTCATTTATGGAAGTAGGAAAAGCGAGAAAATTAGCTGCAAGAAGACCTACTTTAGCAATTCTTGCGTCTAAAATTTTATACGAAGACACCAAATCATCATAATCATGGTAAAAAAAGCTACAAATATTAGTCGTTTTCTCTTAGTAGCAGGTATGTTATTTTCTTTAGTGATAGGATATGGTCAGTCCAAACGGATTGACTGGAATGGCGCAATAGGAGGAGCAAATAACGAACAAATACTAGATGTATTAGAAACTGCAAATGGTTATTTAGTAGCTGTAGGAGAAACTAGTACGGATACAAAAGGAGAAAAAGATGGTTTAATATTGATTACAGATTTTTTTACAGGAAAGGTTTTAACGAAAAAGAGAGTTGGTGGTAAAAAAGAAGATGTATTTCATGCAGTCACACAGCATTGGGATGGGACTTTGATCTTGGCAGGACATACTTCTTCTAAGGGGAAAGGACAAAAAGATGCATGGTTAGTGAATATGGATATGAAAGGAAATATACTTTGGGAGCAGACCTATGGTACTTCCGAATCTGATAACTTCAAATCTGTAGCTATTACTAAAGAAGGACATATAGCAGCTGTAGGAGAATTAGGGTCAAAAAAAGGACAAGCGTGGTTAGTGCTTTTAAATAAGGAGACTATTATTTCGGAGTTTAAATTAGGGGATGGAGCTATTGAAACAGTGGAGGATATGGTGATTTCTCAAAACGGAGATTTAGTCTTAACAGGTACGACTAGAAAAGGAGGTGGTCAAAAAGCAGGAGATGCATGGCTAATGACAGCAACTACTGAAGGAGAAACGGAGTGGATAAAATATTATGGCGGAAATGGTTGGGAAGAAGCATTAGCTTTAACTGCTACTAATAATGGTGGCTATGCTATTGCTGGCTTAACGAAATCTAAAGGTGCTGGAGATATGGATATGTGGTTAGTGAAAACTACCAAAGACGGTGAAGTAGAATGGGATCAGACCTACGGTGGTAGAGATGCAGATATAGCCAATGGAATTGTACAAACCTACAATAGTGGATATGCTTTATTAGGAGTGACTCGATCTCATACTTCTGGAGCAAGGAGATATAATATGTCTTTGGTTCAAACTAACGAATATGGTCAACAAGAATGGCAAGAAAATTTTGGAGGCAATAGAGAAGATGTAGGTAATTGTCTTATAGAAATGCATGATGGTAGCTTATTACTTGGGGGAGGAACTTCTTCCATGGGGAATGGCGAAAAAGATTCCTGGCTAATAAAAACAACCGCAAACCAAGAGGATATATTTGAATTAGCTCGTATTGCAGCTAAGAAAGGACAGATATCTATTTCAGAATTTTCGTTTTTCGGAAAAGGTAAAAACACGGAATTCGAATTAAAACCGAATGAAAAGGCTTATCTATATTTTGAAGTTACAAATAATTCTATAGAACCATTATTAAATGTACAGACAGAAATAAAACCGCTAATTCAAGCAGCAGGACTTCATTTTCCAGATAAAATAGTGGTTGGAAACATTTTACCAAGACAAACAAAAAGAATTAGTATCCCTTTAAAATCAGACGGTCGTCTACAAAAAGGAATTAGTAATCTTCAAGTGAATATACTGACAGGTAATCAGTCACTACAAAGCTCAGAAATAAATGTTTATAGTAGACAATTAGTGCCTGCAACATTAACCATAACAGAGCATAATTTTGCATCACAGGCTACCAGAGGAAGTAGCTATAGAGCAGTATTAACCGTAAGTATACAAAACCTAGGAGACCAATCTGCAGAAGATATTCTTGGAGAATTTTTTCCACCTCCAGGTATCACGCCTATGGTAGATACCAAATTTAAAATCGACTACCTTCGACCGAATAGCACACATACGGCATCTTTTGATTTTATGGTAGATGCGACTAAAAGTTATAATGATGGAAAAATACCAGTAGAATGTATCATTAAAGATAAAGATAAGAACGAAATATCAGGCACTTATACACTTCATTTGAACAAACCAGAAACGCATGCTGGTAATGCAAGATCTCCTAGAAGTAGTAAAGATTTAATCTGGATTTCTCCTAATCCTGATGAAGGAGGAGCTAGTCGTATTTCCGATAAGGAGTTTGTGGATATTAAAGTGAAAGCAGTATCTAATAATGAATTGAAAGCGCAAGACTTTACAATTTATTTAAATAATAGTGCACAGGATGGATCGAAACACGATACGCCTGAATTGAGTAAAGCCAACCGTAAAGGAGCGGCTTTTACACAGACTTATGAAAATAAAGTACAACTTAAATTAGGCGTTAATATTATTGAAGTAGAGGTTCTAGATGCAGCGGGAAATGTTAAGACAGTGCCAATAGAAATAACTTATGCACCAGAACGACCTAATTTACATGTACTAGCTATTGGACCAACACATGAAGATTTACAATATACAGGGGCGGATGCTAGAGATTTTGCAGCGGCTTTTAAAAACCAAGAAAATGGATTATTTAATAAAGTATTTATCCATGCCCTTTCTGAAAAAGACAATACGAAGAAGGATAATATTAAAAAAGCGTTGATCGACTTGCAATTTAACTATGAGTCTAACACAAAAGAGTCCATTAGCGATAAAGATTTGTTAATTGTTTTTATCTCTTCTCACGCTAAACAAGACGGTCGTAATTTTGTAATTTTACCAAGTGATTTTGAACCAAGGTACGAGTCGATTTATTCTTTAGATTTTGAAAGAGATATTATTCAATATTTAGCGAATATTAATTGTAAGAAATTAATGTTTTTAGATGCTTGTAATAGTGGTTCTGCTTATACAGCAGTTTCAGGTATGAAATCAACAGATAAAGGATTAGCCGAAGCTATTAATAAGATGAATAGCACTTTGCCTGGTATGAGCACAATAACTTCTTGTCAAAAACAAGAAAAATCTTACGAGGATAAGGCATGGGAAAATGGTGCGTTTACAGAAAGTATTCTAGAAGCATTTTCTAATAAGCCTTTTGCTGATAAGAGTGGTAGAAACTATCGCTCAGATACAGATAACGACGGGGTCATTACATTAGGAGAATTAACTACTTATATCAAGAAGCGTGTTCCTTATTTAGTTAATTTAGAAAAGCCAGATGCACCGACGACCCAAATACCTAAGGTAACGAATAATGAATTAGGAGATAACTTCCCAATTTATCATTTGAATAAAAAATAAGAAACTTGGACAAGTTTATCTAGTTGGTTCACATTGCCACAAAGACACGAAGATACAAAGCGAGTTAGGCAAAAAGTGAGAATAAATTGGTCGTTTTAAGCTAGTCATTTTTTACTCTAAGATGAAGGAGTGTAAGCTCCTGAACCGCAAAGCGGATGGG
>JALZWC010000131.1 GCA_023300255.1 Saprospiraceae bacterium
TTAACAGGACCTATGGTATACATGAAAACCTATATGTTTAACCATTTTTACTAACAATATTTGGTCCTGTTAACTATGGCCCCCCGTAATAGGAAAAAAAAAGTGCTGACGATAAAACGGCGGCAGGCAACCAACCCGACGTTCAACCCCCCCCTAGATAACCGCAAAATATCTGTCTCGCGCACCCCACTAATCTATCGGTGTTCATTTTGGCGGCGGCGGTTGCGACGGCTGCGGCTCCGGCGGCTGCGGCTTCGGCGGCTGAAAATTCGGCGGCTGAAAATTCGGCGGCTGAAAATTCGGCGGCTAAAAACTCGGCGGCGGATTCGACGGTTCACCAGAAATCCGCGCCTTGAGCCTGTGAAGGGCGACGGAACGGTCGATACCGACGGAACTTCCGAATACGACGATGACGGGGATGGTGACGACAAGACCGTCGGGGAGCTGTTTCCGACCGCGGCAGCAGTCGACGGTCGTGGCAGGGAAGGAGGTGGTGGTGGGCTGCTGCAGGTGGGATGGTGGTGGTGGTGGGGGGGGTAGTGTCCTGTTTTTGCCGTGTGTCGTTCGCAGAAAATGGCCATCAGACCGATTCTCATCAAGGTCCGTATCTCTTGGTATTAGTAGTTGTTGACGCCAGGTATGCACAAATACGGATATAGTCGTACCAGGTACCTTTTTTTTTTCGCAGCCTTCGCGAAAGGGGCGACACGGGTTATTAGACTGCCATCACCTGAAAGAGCACCAGCACTCCCTAAAAAAAGGCGTCTACTCGTCTCGGTGGGCACATTCGGAAAAAAAAATTCGACTATCCGCATGGGTTTTCTTTTGTTTTCGAGTTTTTCTTCTTTCAGGAAAGTGATGAGTGACCAATCTTGAAGATCATGCTGTACATTGCCGGATGGCAAGGGAAATAACAATAATATCCTTGGAGCATGCAGCCTGAAACTGGGTTCGTCGTGGCACGTGTGATGCGTACTTTTTACCATGAAGATGTTGCCAAAAAAATGCGTCCTGATACGGAAATGCATCCTGGACCGTGTATTCTGAAAACGTGTACCGGAAAAAGTATCCTGAAAATGCATCCTGATCCGTTAAATGTATCCTGATCCGTTGATGTATCCTGAAAATGTCTCCTGAAAACGTGTCCTGAACATGTATGTGTCGTGAAAATGTTTCCTGATATGTACGTAACTGTATCCTGACATATATCCTGATCCGTTAATGTAACGGGTGCTGCTGTATCTCCACAGGACCAGAAATCAATTTCTTCATCTATGGAATAGAAAGCTTGGCAGTCATAGTTTGCAGAATTAGTGCAGTAGGTCAAGCCAGTACTATTATACAAGATAGAACCATTAGCTGTAGTAACAAATAAATAAACATATCCACTTGAACGATATACCTGAACAGTCTCATCAGAACAATTATCAAAGTCTACTAAATCTGATAGCCAAGGATAATCTGCTAAGAAAGTAGGTGGTTCACTACCGCCTTCCCCTGTATCTTGACAAGCACTATCATCTGGTATACATCTATTGTTATCATCTGGATCTACATCAGAAAGATAGCCATCGTTATCATTATCAACTGGCGTATCAATTGGTGCGCTATCTCCACAATTCCATTGCGTAATTTCTTCATCTATAGTATAGAAATCACGGCATTCATAACCGAGGGAATTGGTACAATAAGTAGCCCCTCCGCTATTAAATAAAACGGCCATCGTAGCGGTTTCTATAAATACATACACATATCCACCAGAGCGATATATCTGGATGCTTGCGTTTCCACAGTCTTCAAAATCTATAAAGTTTTCTATCCAAGTATAGTCTGGTAAAAAGTCTGGTGGGCCGCCATTCCCTTCAGGAGTTTCTGTATCACACATAGGACCCGTATTGTTGGGCACACAAGGATCAGCATCATCTGGATCTACATCCGATAAAGTTCCATCATTGTCATTGTCTACAATTACGATAGTAGAGGCGTCTCCACATAACCAAGTATCTACTACAGTTGACAAACTATAGGCCGAGACACAATCATAATTTGGACTTGATCCACAGTAGAATTGACCAGCTGCGTTATAAAGCGTGCCATAGGCATCAGGAGTAGATTGAACATATAAATACTGATAAGCACCAGTTTGATAAATGGTGATTTTCTGGGTTGTACAATTATCAAAATCTAGTACATCTGATAACCAAGGATAGTCACTAATAAAATCTGGTGTACTTGGTTGTCTATCACAAAGGTCCGCTTGGTTACTAGGTACGCATGGGTCATTATCGTCTGGATCTGCATCAGAAAATACATTATCCATATCTGCATCTATAGGAGCAGATTCTCCACATTCCCAAGAACGAAGAACATCTCTTAGTTGATAAGTGATCGCACAAAAATCATTAGGGAAACCACTACACCATATTCTACTATCATCCAGATATAAAATAGGATTGCTGTTAGGAATTTCTACCAAAATAAATACTTGCCCAGAAGGAGAGGTATATTCTGTAACGCTCTCGCCATTACAATTGTTAGGATTTACGATAGATGATAACCAAGAGTAGTCGTCAAATATAGGTATTGAAATGTTATTAGAACAAGCAGCTTGAATAGATACCTCCGTAGCACAAGTTGTTGCATTTCCACTAATACTTCTTGGCCCATCACCAGCAATATAATCACAAATACTTTGGATAGCGCAAAATGATAGTTGAGGAGAATTAAGTAAGGATAAATTCGTAACTGTAGCGACATTTATATTATCCAATCCGGATAAACTTATAAGCTGCGCATTATTTTCAACTTGAATAGCTCCATTTAATGTTATTAGATTAGCTAAATTTTGAATACTACTTAATTGAGCATTATTGGTAATAATAAGGGAGCCATTAATATTTCTGACGGAATCAATACCTTGTAAATTTTGAAGGGTAGGTTGATTACTAATTTCAACATCCCCATTAATTGTATGTACAGAGCCTAAGTATTCTAGGTTAATCAATTGAGTAGCGCCATTGATTCTTAATGATCCATTAATGGTGTCCAGAAAATGGGTGTTAGGAGTAAATAAATCAGTAAGACTGATGTTTTCTCCAATGCTAATATCTCCGCCTACTTTTCTTAATCTTAAAAGAGAAAATAGATTGGTAAGTTGAGGATTGTTATTGACAACTAGATTTCCTGCTACAACACTTAAGTTTTCAAGACCACTTAAATTAATAGAATTGTTGTTATTAGCAATTATTAGATCACCTCCAATTCTTCCAATATTTTCTAATTTTTCAATGTTAGTAATACTACTACCAGAGGCGATGGTGAGGTTACCAAGTATTTCTCTACAACCAGGATAATTAATAATAAAGCTATCCACTTGACTTTGTCTACTCAAAGTTAAATCTACAGGACAGCCAATACATGGGCAGTCTGAATCTTCACAATCTACTAGACCATCCTTATCATTGTCTAATCCATCGGAGCAGGCTTCTGGAGTGTTCTCTGGAATGGTGGCTACTACGTTTACATTTATAGAAGGATAGTTGCTTTGACAAGTACCATTTTGTCTTAGGCCTACATAATATCTTCCATTTCCGGAAAAGGTATGAGTAAGGGTAGATGAATATGGTATTGAGTTAATTGATTCACCAGGTATATCCCAATTATAAAAATCAATATATTCCCCATTCGTTTGATCTGCCGTGAAAATATAGGTCAGTCCATCATCTGCAACCTCATAGGTGATCTCTGTATTACTAGAAATAATCTCTATCTCATAGCTAGTGCTATCTACACAGCCATCAGGAAAAGTTGCTTTTAACTTTACCGTATAAATACCAGGTTCATGATATACCTCATTTCCTTCGAATATGCGATCTGGTACTGGAAATTCATAGCCTGAAATACGACCGTTTCCATAATCCCATTCAAAAGAAACTACGTTCTCTCCCCCAGATGTCAAAAATAGTAATGGATCTCTAGCGCAATATTTATTATTAGGTAAACGAGGATTTTGTGGAATGATTTCTAAATTACCACAACGCTCTAAAACACATTCCTCATCTAACTCATCAATTAATCCATCTTTATCATTGTCTACTCCATCAGAGCAGGCTTCTGGGGTGTTCTCTGGGATAGTGGCTACTACATCTATATCGATATCTGGAAAATTTGTTTGACAAGTTCCAATTGTTCTAAGTCCTATATTAAAACTGCCATTTCTTGCAAATGTATGGGTAAAGGAAGCTGTATTTGAGCTAACTAGTTCGCCAGATATTTCCCAGGTATAAGCATCAATATATGCTCCATTCGTTTGATCTGCCATAAAAGTATAAGTCAGTCCATCTTCTGCAACTTCATAGGTAATCTCTGTATCATTAGATATAATTTCTAGTTCATAGCTAGTACTGTCTATACAGCCATTAGCAAAAGTAGCTTTTAGTTGTAGTGTATAAATACCAGGTTCATTATAGATCTCCATAATAAAGGGATTAGGGAGTGAACTATCTGAACTGAAATTATAACCATCGCCATTATCCCATTCATAAGATACTACTGAATCACCGCCAGATACTTCAATAACAATAGGAAATCGATTACAGTGTTTATTTTCTAGTTGAATAGGTGTCTGTGGAATAATTTCTAAATTCCCACAACGAACAAAAGCACATTCCTCGTCTAACTCATCAATTAATCCATCTCCATCATTGTCTATTCCATCAGAGCAAGCTTCTGGAGTGTTTTCTGGGATATTGGCTATTACATTTATATTTTCAGAGGTAAAATTACTGGTGCAAATTCCAGTTACTCTTAGTTTTACATTATAATTTCCATCTTTTGAAAAGGTATAGATTAAAGTAGGATCGGAGGATCTAACTATATCATCATCTATTATTTCCCACTCATAGGAATTAATATAATCATCATTAGTCTGATCTGCCGTAAAGGTATAGGTCAGTCCATCTTCTGCGACTTCATAGGTAAAATTTGGTTCACTAGAGATAATCTCTATTTCATAGCTAGTGCTATCTATGCACCCATCGGCAAAAGTTGCTTTTAGTTTGACAACATAAACGCCCGGATCATTATATACTTCACTACCATCGAAAATAGATACTGGAGTTGTTGAGTCAAAAACGGAAGTACGACCATTACCATAATCCCATTCCTGAGAAATTACATTATCTCCACCAGATACCTGAAAATGAATTGGTAATCGATCACAAAATTTATTTTCAGGCAAACGAGGATTTTGTAGAATAATTTCTAAATTACCACAACGAGCAAAAGCACATTCCTCATCTAATAAATCAATCAAGCCATCGCCGTCATTGTCTATCCCATCCGAGCAAGCGGTTGGAGTATTTTCTGCATTAGTCGGAGGCGTTTCTATTATTTCAATCGTTTGACATTGGGTATTCGTTTGGTCACAATTGTTAGAAACGATCAAACAAACCTCATAAGTTCCAGCAGGTGGAAGTGCTATTCTGTTGTCAACAATTATCCCAGGCATATTAAAGGTCCATTGTTGAACGACTACTTCCCCCGAAGAAGAATTTTCAAATAGAATACTATCCGTTGTAATTGCATAAGAAAATGCCGCTTGTACATTGATGGTCGTAGCAGGTACGATATAATCTGCTGTTGCAACACAATCATTAGCATCTGTTACGCTTAAAGTCTGCGGACCTACATATTGATCGTTGCTTATAAAAGTAAGCTCTTGATTATTGTCAGTTGTAGTCCAATTATATGCATAGGGTGGAGTGCCTCCATTGAGTGCGGCAGCGAATTGAGTTAATCCACAGTCAATGCTAGTACTAGAAATATTTAAACTAAAATCAGCACAAGGAGTAATACCATCTACTGTTGTCGTAAATGGATGACTACATCCATTCCCTCCATTATCCACTACGGTATAAGTATATGTTCCAGCGGATACACCATCCGCAAAGAAACCATCCGAACTTCTAAGGAAATTTAAATTGTCGGCTGTTTGCACTTCATAAGTACTTAGATCAGGAATTGGACCTAAGAACCTTATTCTTATAGAACCATCTGCATTACCAGTGGTCGCTGGGTTTATTTCAGCAGATAAACCATAGCTATCACAGCAACCTGATTCTCCATTTGTCAAAATACATTCACAATTAGGATCATCGGCATCCACTTCACCATCGCCATCATTATCTATTCCATCAGAGCAAGCGCTACTTGTATTTTCTGGTGTAGCTTCCCCTACCATAATACTTACAGACGTAGTAGATTCACATAAGCCCTTTTTGGTTAGGCTGACAATGTAGGTGCCAGGATTCGCATAAGTATAATTTGTTTGTGGAGTTAATCCAGAGGCAACAGCCCCGTCTCCAAAGTCCCAATCATAGCTAGTGACATCCATTGTGTCTGTTGCATCTGCTATTAAATTGATCGTATTGCCATCCAATGTATAGGTAAAGGTGGAGGTAGGATCGCCAATATATAATTGGGTAGATGCCGTATCTAAGCAACCATCTTGGTACCTTAAAAATACTTGAATGGTATAAGTACCTGGCGTATCATAAAAAGTGACTGTTTGAAAACCATCAGGATTTTCTAAAGGACTTCCATCTCCAAAATCCCAAGAATAATCGGATGCGGTATCATCTGTTGTAAATGTAAATATACTAGTTGTACAAGGACTCCCTCCAAAAGTATCAACAGTTATTACTGCAGAAGAGCAGGTAGGAGGAATAATTGGATTACAGATTGCAAGTATTTCAGATGGAGAATTACAACCTTCGGCATTATTCCTAATTCCTAAACTGCGATCATTCTTAGTAGCAAAAATAGCACATAGATTATTATTATCACAAGTACTTAGTGTCTCGTTGCCGGCTATGGATACGGCTCCAATATAATTGAGACTTACGAAGTCGTCTAAGTTTTCTAATAATGGTTGAAGAGAGATACTTAAATTTGCTTCTATTCTTTCCATATTATGGAAGCCATTTAGAGAACTTAATGCAGTATTACCAAATAGAACTAAATCTCTTTGAATATTTGTCAAGGAAGATAAACTAGTAATATTAGTAAGTAGTATATTTCCAATTAATCCTAAATCTGCTCCAATATAATTCAACTGATCTAGGCCATCCAATCTCATTAAATTGACGTTGTCAACTATATAGAGTATACCCTCCACTCTTGTTAATTGATTTAATCCTTCTAAATCAATTAATTGTGTTTCTGTAATACTTAAACTATGTTCTATAGTGGTAATATTTGATAATCCATTTAGATTGACTATAGATGTTTTGTCGATTCCTTGGTCAATGGAAAGTGTTCCTTTGATAATGGTACAATTAGGATAATCTTGGGCAAATGCATCTACCTCTTCTTGAGACGTTAATGTTACACCTCCATCTGGACAAATCATTACTGTTTCACATTGGCAGGTAGCTGGTACAAAACTTTCTCCTACTGAACAAACTGGCGCACTAAGGGGAATAATGGTTGAGGTATAGGTATAGCTACTCTGTGGAGCATCTGCAATATTTGAAATAGTGATGGTATAGTCCACATCATCGGTTTCGTTCGTCAAAATTTGAGAAGGCTCCCACACGATTGAATTATCTGCATAAAAAGTAATATTCTGCTCCGTTATAGTATTCGGTATAGTTGCGCCAGAACCAGTAGTCATTGTAACTACAGCATTCGAGAAATCAGCATCAGGAATACTAAAAGACCATCGACTAGGTACTAAGGGTTGAGGCATAAAGCCAATAGGTGGATAGGCAATGAATTGATTATATATTGGCGTTGCTGCAAGATTCTCAATGACGTACATTGTGTTATAACGAGTGGAGGTAGCAATGCCCATTTCTTGGGCTCTTGAATGTAGTATCCATCGTCTATGTGCTACCGACTCATTGAAATCGCCATCGTCTCTCATATACACATCAATAGGTCCACCAAGATCCCAATTTGGAGAAGAAAAAGCAATATTGGATTTAGAGGCTGCCTCAATAGCATCTGCTGAAGTACAGGACCAGGTATCACAAGGTGCTCCATTAACCCCGCCACAATGACCATAATTATTCTCTGCCTCGTACATTAAGACTGCGGCCATTGCTTTACTATTTTTTTCATCTTCAAGGGTGATCGGGTTCAGCCCTCCTACCAATTCTCTATAGTAATTAATCTTTTGAAGATGTTTAGCTCGCACAGATTCAGACATTGTTCCAACAGTACA
>JALZWC010000132.1 GCA_023300255.1 Saprospiraceae bacterium
AAAAAGAACCGTAGCCCAGCTATGCTTAGTTTTTCAGAATTCCTTAGAGTAAAAAATGACTAGCTTAAAACGACCAATTTATTCTCACTCTTTGCCTAACTTATTGCTTTAAAACTATACTAAAATAGAACAGAGAGTAGAGAAGAGGGAGTAGAGACGTATTTCGTTCCAAAACACACGAAATTCGTTGTTTTTTTAAATGGAATACGTCTCTATTCTCTGCTCTCTATTCTCTATTCTAAAACCCTATAGGGTTTTAAAATTTATTGCAAAAAAAAATCGGTACCAGTCTAATGACTGATACCGATTTAAATTTAACCTACATAGTAGGGTTGACAGCAATAAATGCCACCAATCCTTCTAAGAGACTATTCAATAATAAGCATTCGCTTAGTTGCTGTAAAGTCACCTGCTTCTAAAGTGTAGTAGTAAACCCCAGCAGTAAGATCTGCTCGATCTAATTGCAATTGGCCTTTACCTTTTTCAAAAGCTTGCTGTATTGTAGTAACCGTTCTTCCAAACTGATCTCTGACTACTAAGTTCACTTCACTACTCACTGGTAATTCAAAAGTAATAGTTGTACTACTATTGAATGGGTTTGGATTATTTTGAGCTAATTCAAACTTTCCAGTTATAGCATCTTGAGCAGCTAGTAATTCAAAGCCGAATACATCTTCCGTGCTATTCGCCTCAGAGTCAAAGTTATCTGAAAAAGTTAACAACTCGCTGATATTTTCAATATCCGCTTTAGCTCTAACTTTCAAAGTAAATAAAGCCTCGTTATTAGAAATGGTCAAACCATTACCTGCTGTATGATACCAACTTACATTAACTTGGTTTCTCTGAACACCTGCAATTGTGTTGGCTAAATCTGCTTTCGCTGTTGGTACAAATTCTAGTACCTCCAATACAGAAGCATCATATTGTAAACCTAATTGGTAACTAACCATATTTTCAAATTGTGTACTAGTAAATGTCAATTCTACTTCCTCTCCTTTAGCAATAGTGTTTCTAGATACTTGTAAAGGTATCTTCTCACTACTTCTAGAAGAAGCTTGTGTAAAGCTCTGGTTACTAGCCATCGCACGTCCAAGAATATCTCCAACTTTAACACCAACAAAATCAGCTTTTCCATCTTGATCCATCATCATTTCATAAGAACCTTCGTAAGGAAATACGTTCTTGGCATTAAAGTCTTCAGGAAATTCTTGATCTCCTCTTACAAATACCCAAGATGGACAATCTGGGAATTCCGTGATATTACCGATTACTAATTGTTGTAAAACAAATAGATCGTAGGTAGTAAAACGATTATCACAGTTAGCATCCATCGCAATTACTTGGTATGGAGAAGTGATCTCTTTTGGATCATAATCCAATAAGTATTTTTGAGCGACAAATAAGCCATAAGTAGAGATTCCATTAAGTGGCGAACCATCTTTTGACGGTGTAATACTATATTCCACATTCATAGGTATGTCCTTAGCTTCGTAAGTACCTAATTCTGTAGTCATATTATCACTCTGGTATTCTTTTCCTACAACGGTTATTAGCGCTTCATCAATACCCTCTCCCCAGTAAGTATGAACTTGTCCAGTAATAGTAGCAGTCAAGTTAGCTCCAATACTAATTTCACCCATTGTAATAGTAGGTGTAACTGGACCAACATTTTCTCCATCTGTACAAGTCATTTCTAATTCTGCACGACCATTTACAATTTGTACTCTTGTAGCATCTCCGTTTTTACCTTTTAATTCTACATTAATATAGAATAAAACAGTCTCGCTTGTAATCTCTGTTCCGTCTCCTGTACTGAAGAAACTGAATGTATTATTTTCTCTATTATATTGAGGACTAATAGCACTTGGGCTAATCCCATTAATAGTTAATACCGATTCATCTTCTACTTGGAATACACCCGAGAAAGTAGCTAATCGACCACAATTCTCTACTGTAATTGGTAGTTGAAGTACCGTTCCTGTAGCTCCTGACATAGTAGCTATTATCACACTTGCACTTGGTGCTACTTGGCTACCACTTCCATCTGTACTTCCATCTGTACTTCCATCTGTTAAATTACCGTCAATCACTACATCTACACATTTTTGAGTAACACCACAGTCATTCGTAACATCTAAACAAACACTATAAGTACCTGCTTTTTGATACGTATGTAATGGATTCGTTTCTGTAGAAGTGAAAGTATCTCCGAAAGACCATAAACTAAGACCTAAAGAAGAAGCACTATTAAATTGAACTTGCTTACCAGACACACTATAAGTAAAGTCAACTGTTGGCTTACCGCCTCCACCTTCAAGCGTAAGCTCTTGAGAAGAAGAACATCCATTTGCATCTTTTACAGTGATTTGGTAACTACCATTCGGTATGTTAATAGTATGACTTCTATCAGATATTTTATCAGAACCGCTAACAGGGCCTGACCAGCTAACAGTAAAATCTGGACTACCTGAATTAATCGTCACTACGAGCGCACTAATAGCAGAACAAACTGCATGATTAGATTGCAGATCAAAGTCTACCGTACCGTCACCACTTGTTGCTACTGAAGTAGATTTGCTAGTTGTACATCCATTTGCGTCTGTTACGAGTACTAAATAAGTACCTGCCGCTAAGTTTGGAATTGTATAATCTGCTGCTCCTGCAATTGCAGAACCTGAACTTTGGCCTGACCAACTTACTGTATAATTTGGTTTACCACCAGTTATAGAAACTACTGCGGAACCTGCTGATCCACAAGATCCATTTGTTCCTGTTACTGTTAAGCCTACTGTAGAATCTGTATTACCTATTACTACGGTCTTGCTTGTACCACAACCATTAGCATCTGCAACGCTAACTGTATATGTACCCGCCACTAAACTTGGAATCGTATAGCTTGCTGATGCAACTATTGCGGAACCTGAACTTGGGCCTGACCAACTTACCGTATAATTCAGTGTACCACCAGTAATTGAAACTGC
>JALZWC010000133.1 GCA_023300255.1 Saprospiraceae bacterium
GGTCTATCTACTATTTCTTGAACAATATTTGATAAATCAAGGGTCTTTTGAGGAATGCCATTTTCTCCAGAAACTTCCCAAGCTTCTGGTTCCCAAGTAGCACTATTTGTTGTTGTAGCTCTACTAGTAATATTATTATTAATTATTGTAAAGCTTGGCGCATTATCAATATTCTCTCCCTTAATAAGTAGATTGGTAGCAACCGTATTCACTTCATCTGCAACAAATTCTATTACCGCACTTGTAATCTTGGCACCTTGTGGAACAGTTATATTTTGAAATCGGAGACCTATCGTATAAATCACTCCTTCATCATTTACCATATCTAAATCCCCACTTGAAATAGACACGGAACCATCAGATTTTTTTTCTTCTGCATCATCTGCACTATTATTGATTTGACTAAAAACAACCGTATTGCTAAGACCAGAACATAGATTCGATCTTCCTGGTGAACCATGAATAAAATCACTACTTATTTCATCCGACGCTTTCCAGTAAGCGGCATGTGCATTATCTAAGATAGGATCTAACAGCACTAATGTTGAGCCGCCACCATCAGGTGCAATTGGCCAAGGAGATTTATCATTATAGAGGACATAATCCACTAGACACTTATTGGTATCAAACAAGGAAATACGTTCTCCTTTATTACTCAAGGAAAAACCTATATCTCCTAGTAGTAAATTGTTATTAACAGTAGGAAAAGCGGTTGTAAAAAAAGATACCTCTTCTACTAAAACCAAATAAGCAGCAGGTTCTATAATTGTTCCTGAGGGCAACACAAATGCATTACCATTATCATATAATGTCCAGCCTGATAAATTGACAGGGGAAGGATTGGGATTATACAATTCTACCCAATCACCTGGATCGAAATTAATATTATCTGAATTGTAGTTGATCTCATTAATGACAATTGGTAGGGCTAGATTAAGACAGGTACGGCTATTAGCTTGTCCTGGTGTACCGCAAGTATTATCAGACCGAAACCAATTTAATGGTTTGTTATTGTCTAATGTAGGGTGTAATAATTCTAGAGAATTCCCCTTACCATCAGGAGCTTCGTCCCAAGGATTTTTATTATTATAAGTAACAGAATCAATAATATTCTCAAATGGATCTTTATAGATAATTTGCTCTCCGTTATTATTAAGCTCTCCCAAATATTGCCCATAGGGTATAAATCCATAAACCAGATTAAAGGTGTCGATATTTTCGGAAAGTATAAGATATTCCCCTGGGGATAGTGTGATACTTTCCTCAAAGTCATACGCAATACCCCTTGAAAATTTAGTGCCTATCAAATCTATATTTTGACTACCCTTATTGTAGATTTCAAGATAATCTAGTTCTTCAAAATAAGGGCTACAAATAGAATCACTACGGTACATGATTTCGTTGATGACTAAATCAGAATAGGTTTGCTCCACATAAAATCGTTGTAGGCTCATCGCCGACCACGAATTTCCCTCTTTTACTCTTGCTTTGATATCTGTCACTCCTTGTGGCAGCACAATAGATTCAGTATATTTTTTTGCACTAGGAGCAATTGTACCACCCGATAATCGAGGATCACTTCCATCTGTAGTATAGTAGATGACTCCAGTATTATTTGGATTATCTAAAATAATCTGGTCGTTTATATTTACAGCACCTCCATATTTATTGAATTGTACAGCGTCTAGATTAGGATAAAGATTTGCTTCCCGATAATGTTGCAAAACAGTATCTGAACGAAAGGGAAAATAGTCATTAATCAGTCGATTCCTTTCTATCATATATTCCTCATTAACATCAAGCAAAGTACAAGGACAGTTATTAGGTAAAACATCATTTCGATAGTCTCCCCATCGAGCAGATTCAGCTATAAGCGCTTTATCAATTTTATTATAATTGGCATTCCATCTTTCTAAAATAGCCTCGGGAGTTAATGCCCCTTTATTAAAAAAGTGATCTTGAAGTTTATCCGCAAAACGTATTCTAAATTCTTCATTCTCCCGTAGTTGTTGGAAAACGAAAGTCCCCATATTAGGATTGGATTTAGCTACGATGTTCGTTGAAATATTCGCAAACACAGCTTCTGCATCCCAGATAAAAAATTGATACCCAGCTCCAATTTTACGTTCTCTGCCCGCATACCAATTATGATGATCCCAATCCGTATTTCCTCCCCAATGATTGAGTATCATGTAATCAATAAAATTATCTATGTCCAAATAATCACGGATAGCAAGATAGTCTACCTCCTCAGCGAGTCCTTCATTAGCAATAGTCATCATGTTATCCCAAGCAAGCGAATCACCATCTACTACCTCCCCACTATTCAAGATATCATAGTCTTCTTTATCTCCTCCTAGACTCTCCGACATAAATGATCCACTTGGTCGTTCTGTAAGCAGGTATAATCCCCAGTACAGACCGTTTATATAAAGATGTACATGTCTACTTTCAGGACTTAACTGCTCCATGTCACTTTGACTTTGTTGCATAAAACGTTCTCGTAAATACTGCGCACTAGAACGCTGAATATTTGTGGAATGTATCCAAGAGTTATTATACCTAGCCCTTAAAACAAAAGTGTCAAATTTATCAACATTGGATGCTCCAAACAATGGGTAGTTCAGCTTTGTATTACCATACTCCCCTTTAAATAATAAACGGAAATTATGTTTAGGGGACTTTGTAGGAATTCGACTGGAACCTCCATGCATACGCACGCCTGCATTTTCCTGAAAGCCTGATTCCTTGCCCGAAGGATCCAATAATTCTATAGAGGTTGGTCGTTCCCAAATACTCCCTGTTTCACGTGAATTACTGTAGATACCATCTGTTCCAAAAACACTATCTCTATCCATTACAATAGATATAGAAGGTATTTGAAGTAAAGCCTCCCGCATATATGGAGCGTATGTGGAGTTTTGTGTAATCTCTGTATCCATATCATAATCCGCCTGATGTCCTGATCCCCATTCCGTTGGGTAACCACTAGGTATGCCACTCTGATTAATTACATCTGCTATAAAAATATAAGTATGCGTTAATACCTTTGTGGTATCTGTATTTGTATAGGCAATCGCTCGAATAATGGAGGTCGATTCAATAGGAATAACTCCAGAATAAACCGTACCTGTTATTAAGTCTGGAGTCGTACCATCCGTAGTAAAGCGAATGGTTGCCAAAGGATCGTTTACTGTTAATTGCAGATTAAATGGTGCATCATAAAATCCTCTATCTGTTTCAAAGTCAAGATCTAATTGTGCATAACTTACGCTACTAATACACAAAAGAAGAAGTGTGATAAATGAAATTACTTTATCCATATATTTATTTAAAATTAAAACCACAATAACTGTTCAGAACTCCCCCCGCCCCCCTCTTAACGAAGAGTCTAGGATTGAAAATTTTCCACCGTAGACGAATCCCTCCCTTATTAAGGGAAGATTGTTCTTACGTGTCGGACACCTCCAAAGGTGTCCGACACGTAATTTTAGCTATCCTTAGAAATATTTTATCAATTGATTACGTATTATAAAAACGACTTTTCGTTCACCCTAATCTGACTGATTAAAACTTAGCTTTCTATTAAAAACAGGTTGTTATATAGATTCGTAGAGGATTGAAGAATACTAATAAGTTGTTTAAAAATAAATTACTAGGGTCCTAATTTAGATTCATTAATACCGAATCACCTGCTCGCCAACCTTAGATCGATTGTTAATCCATAGATTATAATCCGCTGCATTGATGATACCATTGCCATCTCCGTCTATGGATAAATACTCATTTAATTTGGCAGATTGTATTTTCCATTTATTAAAGTCGGTGCTATTGATAATGCCATTGCCATCGTAATCGCCTGCATATAATAAATACTTTCCTAATACTAATTTTTGTTGTTCGATTCCTTGGGCTTGCGTATTAGCAGTCGTAAAATCATACACACCATCTATGTAAGGCTTAGCAGAGAAAATTGCTAAATGGGAACGGGTATGAATACTCAAGTATTGATTTTCTGCTCCTGCTATTGGAATCCCTTCCTTACCTTCCACGCCCAATAAATTTCCAGTTTTATCAATAAAACCTGCGGCTTGGTTGGTGATCGTACCATCAGCCGCTCTCAACATCAACAATACCCAATCTACTGCGGCACTTGGAAGTGTTGTTGCACTTTCGGTACCTCCATAATTCCACGGAGTACTATTAAATGGTTGAACCAACGGCAATAATCCTTTGTCTTGTAGTTTGGTATGCATCTCTTGAGTACCCGCTTCATAATAGCCTTCTAATAATACTTTTGCTCGAACGCCACAATCTCCTGAAGAATAGGTAATCCATAACTTCGGAGCTAACTCTGGAGAACCATCAAAAGATTCAGCCGTCCGTATTCCAGTACCTTCTATAAATAATGCGATCGCATTACCTGCTTTAAAACCAGGTCTATCTACTATTTCTTGTACAATGTTTGATAAATCAAGAGTCTTTTGATACAGGTCACTTTCTCCAATAAATTCCCAAGCCTCAAGCTCCCAAGTCGCACTGTTTATTGTTGACTTTCTACTGCTGATATTATTATTGCTTGTTGTAAACTTTGGCGCATGATTAATATTTTCTCCTTTAATAATCAGCGTTGCAGCATCCGTATTTACTTCATCTACTACAAACGCTATCACTGCACTTGTTATCTTAGCCCCTTGAGGAATGTCGATATTTCTAAATCTGATCCCTACTTTAAAAATCTCCCCTTCATCATTTACCATATCTAAATCGCCGCTAGAAATAGAAACAGCCCCATCCGATAAATTTTCTTCCGCATCATCTACGCTACTATTTATTTGACGGAAAACAATCGTATTGGCAAGACCTAAACATAGATTCGATTCCCCAGGTGAACCATAAATAAAATCATCACTTAATTCGTCCGAAGCTTTCCAAAACGGAGCATGTCCATTATCTAAAGCAGGATCTAACAGTACCAATGTTGAGCCGCCACCATCAGGCGCTGTTGGCCAAGGAGATTTATCATTATAGATGACATAATCCACTAAGCACTTATTGGTATCAAACAAGGAAATACGTTCTCCTTTATTACTCAA
>JALZWC010000134.1 GCA_023300255.1 Saprospiraceae bacterium
ATCCGCTTTGCGGTTCAGGAGCTTACACTCCTTCATCTTAGAGTAAAAAATGACTAGCTTAAAACGACCAATTTATTCTCACTTTTTGCCTAAGGAATGACGAAATAATAACTGTCTCAACTTGGCTTGCCCTTTTCCAGTCTTAGAAAGCCAAAAACCAGCCCGCTGACGCAGTCGGGCGGGAATGACTAACCCAACTTGTAATATTTATTATCTCCTCATTCCTAAGTCGAGAAACGACACCTATTATCATTCGTTATATGGCATTTTGGAATAAAATTTAAAATTGGAGATAACATTACAAATATCAAGTTTACTAATCATTGTGTTAGGAAGTACAGGGATTTTGCTCTCAATAAGTACTGGAATATTTTGCTTATATAACAGAAGGCGCAGCGATCAATCCACTTTAATCCTATCTACTTTATTGATTATAATTGGACTCACACTTTTCAACGAGACATTAGCAACTTCTGGAATATCAAATAGGTTTAAGAATCTATATTTTTTACCACTAAATTTTTCTTTAAGCATTGCACCATTATTTTACTTATTCATAAAAGTTAAAATTCACAGGAATTTTGCATCAGTTGATTATGTACATCTACTATTACCTGTTTTGCAATTTTTCATCTTTATGATTGTGGGATTCCAGAGTATTGCGTACAAAACAAAACTTTGGAATAATGAACTGTTTAGGGCATTCTTAAATGCAGAAACTATATTATTCATCATTGGAATCTTCTTATATGCTGGCTTAGCATATAAGCTGGTCAATCGGTCATACGATGATAAATTATATTGGAAAGAAGATTTAAGAAAATGGCTCTTAAGGATGGTTAAATTTTTCTTCTTTATAGCTACATTAGAGTTAAGTTTATTTATAGGAGAACTAATACTATCAACACGGTTTGGCCAAGTGGTTTATGTCTTTCGGGCCTTGGTATTTGTTCTATTGATAGCATTGTTGGTTTACAATACAATTAAACTACTCTATCCCATTTCCATTTATAGATCATCTCCAATTATCACTGCGATCGATCCTGCAGAATCTAATAAACTTCAAGCAAGAATCGAATCACTGATGAATCAAGAAAAAATTTACCTAAACCCGGACTTATCTATAGGAATACTATCTGAGTATTTAGGCACATCTCAAAAGAAATGCTCTAAGTTTTTCAGTGCCACCTTAAACACAAACTTTAAACAGTATGTTAACAACTACCGGGTGAAGGAATTTAAAAGGAATATCACTTCAGGAACTTATGACAGCTGGACGATTTTGAGCATTGCTTTTGAATCGGGTTTTGATTCAAAAACCACATTTAATCGGGTATTCAAGCAGATCGAGGGTATCACACCATCAAAATTCATAAAAGAATCAAAGAAATAGTTGCCAAATTCTGTTTTGGTACTATTGGGACGACTTTTTTAGCTTGATTTGTATAGTTATTCA
Source organism: Saprospiraceae bacterium (assembly GCA_023300255.1). Taxonomy (GTDB): domain Bacteria; phylum Bacteroidota; class Bacteroidia; order Chitinophagales; family Saprospiraceae; genus JAFMDF01. Next base: position 1,457 of record JALZWC010000134.1, read on the forward strand.
CATGTACAAAAACCAGCACAATGAAAAAATCTTCATCATGATTTTATTCATATATTCTGCACCGGCAAGTAACGTTTATCAAAAAAATTAACAAGAAAAATCATTTTCAATATCTTTCTCTCCTGCCTCTTTTCGAATTTTAGCACATTTTGCAAGAATGCCCTCTTTAGGATAAGACTAAGGCAAAGAGTGAGAATAAATTGGTCGTTTTAAGCTAGTCATTTTTTCTTCTAAGATGAAGGAGTGTAAACTCCTGAACCGCAAAGCGGATGGGCGGCTAAAAAACTAAACATAGCAGGGTTACGGTTCTTTTTTTAGAGTTTATTAGAAGGAAAAAGGGCAGTTTAAAATGGTTAATTTATTCTTACTCTTTGCCTAAACCAATTAAGATGGTGGGTATCCCAAAACACGCTATAGAATGTTTACATAGTGTACGAAAGATTTAATCTTTATTCCATTTGATACATCCAAGGTAAGTAACAAGCATTTTCCTAAAACAAAAATGCCCCATAAATCAAAGATTTATAGAGCATTTTAAGTTTAGTGACCTCGGCAGGACTCGAACCTGCAACCCTCAGAGCCGAAATCTGATATTCTATCCAATTGAACTACGAAGCCATATGCTTGCAAAACTACTAATACTCATGGAAGGAAACAAACTATTCTACAGGAAAGTTCTTTTTTTAAAAAGTAGTTCCATTTAATCCCAAAAATAGTGATCGGATGGCTAGCGCCGTCCGATCATTATTTTTTCATCATTATATCACACGCTCCCCATCAAATTGCTCTAAATAATCGCCAATTCTTCGGAGCATAGAGCCTCCCAACATACCATCTACCACTCGATGATCATAAGATAAAGATAAAAACATCATCTGCCGAATCGCAATAACATCCCCGTATTCCGTCTCCAATACAGCAGGTTTTTTCTTTATAGTACCTGTAGCTAAGATAGCGACCTGCGGTTGATTGATAATAGGGGTACCCATTATATTACCGAATGTACCTAGATTCGTAATCGTAAAGGTACCGCCTTGTACCTCCTCTGGCTTTAGTTTATTATTTCTTGCCTTTTCCGCCAAACCATTTACTTGCTTGGTTAGACCGACTAGGCTAAGATGATTTGCGTTTTTAATCACTGGTACAATTAAACTGCCAGAAGGCAAGGCAGTCGCCATGCCTAAATTGATTTCTTTTTTTATAATAATCGTATTCCCATCTACAGAAGCATTAATTAAAGGGAAATCTTGAATCGCTTTTACGACAGCTTCCATAAAAATAGGCGTAAAGGTGATGTTTTCTTTATGCTTTGCTTTGAATGGTGCTTTTACTTTATTTCGCCAATTTACTAGGTCCGTAACGTCTATTTCTATAAACGAGGTGACATGAGGAGCGATCTGTTTAGAGCGTACCATGTGCTCCGCTATTAGCCGTCGAGTGCGGTCCATTTCTAGGATCTCTACTTCTCCGTTTACGGATTTCGCAATCGTATTTTTAGTTGTATTACTAGATTTAGGAATCGTAGTGCTTACTATGTTAGTGCTAGATGCTGCAACAGTGGTCCCGTTTTTACGGCAGACCACATAATTCAGCATATCTTTTTTTGTCACTCTTTCATCCTTTCCTGTACCTACGATTCTTTCTAATTCTTCAATCGCTATGTTTTCTTTTTGAGCTATATTTTTGACTAAAGGAGAATAAAAACGATTACTAGCAGTAGGTTTTGCCTTTTTATTTACCGCAAGAGCTACTTTCTGTGGGGCTGGTTCATTTTCAATGGTAGCTATCGCAACTTCTTCCTGTTTGGGATCGGTAGCTTGTAACGAAGGAGATGGCATTAGTTCCTCCCCTTCTGTAGCAATTAGTGCGATGGTTGCACCAATTGGTACTACCGCATCTGCTTCAAAAAATAATTTTGCTACAGTCCCTCTTGTAGGAGAAGGAACTTCAGAATCCACCTTGTCTGTTGCAATCTCTAATAAAGTCTCATCCATTTCTATCGTATCCCCTACTTCCTTAGACCATTTAATAATGGTAGCTTCCATGATGCTTTCCCCCATTTTGGGCATTACTATTTCTATTTGTGCCATTCTATTGTTAATTGAACTACGTTTTCAACAACTTTCTTCTGCTCTCGCTTCTCTATTCTAAACCTGTATGGTTTTAAAATATACTCAAAGCTACTACTTAACAACAATATGCTGTAATCTAATTTTCAAATTATATGTTTTTTTTTACCACATAGGTACATAGGTCACATAGGCTTGTTATTCTATGCGACCTATACCTATGTGGTAAAAAATATTACTTGGCTATTATAGTGTCTTTACACCTATCAAGCAATGACTTCTATTGGATAATGCTTATTAATAAATAGACGAATCATATTTAATCCAGCTACGCAGGTATAATCGATATTTCGTTGTCGATCCTTGCCTAGTTGTAGTTTTAATGTTTTAGTATGTTCCTTACTAGCAATTGCCAACCAAACGGTTCCTACTGGCTTATCAATAGTGCCTCCCCCTGGGCCTGCAATACCTGATATAGAAACAGTAATATCTGCGCCTAATGTTAGCAAAGCGCCTTGTGCCATTTCAATAACTGTTTTTTCTGATACGGCCCCATGATCTATCAATGTATCTGATTGTACACCTAGTAGTTTCTTTTTTAAATCATAGGAATAAGCAACGATACTCCCTTCAAAATAACCCGAAGCACCTGGAACAGAAGATATTTGATGCGCTAACAAACCACCAGTACAACTTTCCGCAGTCCCAACTGTCAACTGTCGATCTCTAAGCATCTGTCCAATCGCACTTTCTAAAGTGTTGTCTCCATAACCATATATAAATTCTGGAATAATTTGTTCAATAGATCGTACATGTTGGTCTAGTTCTCGTTCTAGCTGAACTGCGTCTTCTCCTGTTGCAGATAGACGCAAACGGACTTTGCCTAAGCCCGGCAGGAAAGCTAGTTTTATATATTCTGGCAGTCCTTTTGCAACGGCCTCTATTTTATTCGCAATTCTAGACTCTCCTTCGCCCACTGTTAAAATTGTTTTATGAACAATTGGTTTTCCTTGGAAAGTTTGAATTAGTTTAGGTAATACTTCATACTCCATTAGGTACTTCATTTCGTGAGGTACGCCTGGCATGGAGACAATAACTTTCCCATCTTTTTCAAACCACATACCTGGAGCTGTTCCTTTTTTATTTAACAAAACAGTTGCTGCCTCTGGCATATAGCATTGATCTCGGTGCGCAGGTAGTGGCTTTCTTTTTAGCCGATTAAATAAGCCTTGAATTCGCTCCCAGGTTTCTTCGTGAAAAACCATACCAGTATCTAGATATTCGGCAATCGTCTTTTTAGTAATATCGTCTTTTGTAGGGCCTAGGCCGCCTGTTAATAAGACTACATCTGTTTGGGTTATTGCTTGCTTTAGTGCATCTATAATCCCCTCTCTTGTATCGCTAACAGAGTAGATTGCTTGTATAGATGCGCCTACCCCATTTAGCTCTTGCGCCATCCAAGCAGAGTTCGTATCTATAATTTGTCCTATTAAAATTTCGTCTCCAATAGTAATAATGCTGATCGTCATGTGTAATATTTATCTTCTTGGAATTTGGATTAAGTAAAATGCAATATAATTTATTAAAACGAATGAAGTTTAGATTTCACCTAGCTATACTGCTTTTTTTAACACCAAATATGGCCTAAGTAATGGTGCAAAAATAAATGTACACTCTTGACTGCTTCTTTTATTCCTATTTTCTCCTTTAAACCTGCCTGCCAAGGCACGCTATGGTATATACATAAGTATTTTTGGTTGCGAAATAAAACCACATGTAAAGTAGAATCTAAACGTAGTTAATTTATAGATTTAAG
>JALZWC010000135.1 GCA_023300255.1 Saprospiraceae bacterium
CCGAATGGAAATATGGAAGTGATCTTTCAAATGGTCATCCAGAACACAGGTAACACAGCATTAACGAACGTAGCCTTGGAAGATGATTTGGCCACTCAGTTCAGTCCAGCTTTTGTAAGTGCGATGACTGTAAGTATTAATGGAAATGCTAATGTCTTAGGGGGTTTAAATACAGGCTTTTCAGGAGCAGGAACGACTAGCTCTCCTTTAGTAGATGGAGATGATCTCTTAGATCGAACGGCAGTAATGAAGCCTGGTGAAATGATAGTCGTAGAGATAAAGGTAGAGGTAGACCCTCTGGCAATACCAGTTACAGGTCTAACGAACCAAGCAATGACGACAGGAGCCGATCCAAATGGAGATCCAGTAACGGATATATCAGATGATGGTACGGACCCAACAGATGACACGGATAATCCAACGCCATTAAATTTAGGACCAATTCCTGAACTAGAAAAGACTTTAGCAATGGTACCAGTTGCCTTATCAAATGGCAACTTCGAATTAACTTATGAATTTAATTTAAAAAATAATGGCACAGAAGAAATGTGCCAAATAGATGTTTTAGAGGATATTGATAGTCAGTTTGGTTGTGCTTTTGTTAGTGCAAGTCCAGCTATGCTAATCGCTTTTGAAAACAATACATTGAATAGTATCCAGCCTACTTTTAATACAGCATTTAATGGAAGTTCTTTTACCAATATGTTCAATGGGGACGGTTGTATACACCCAACAGATTCTATACAATGGACCATCACAGTAGAAGTGACAACAGACTGCGATCCACTAAGTAGTCCACTAGCGAATATCGCTACCGTAAATGCAGAAGATCCAGAAGGAAATGGTGTTACAGATCTATCAGATGATGATACGGATTTGGATTCGGATACTACACCAGATAATGAGTCGGGTGGAGAAGATGATCCAACATTTGCTTATTTACCGAATATTGAAATTACTAAAAACTTAACTAGTCAAACAGTATTAGCGGATGGGAATGTAGAATTAGTATTTGAAATGCTAGTGGAAAATACGGGGAATGCAAACCTTTCCAATATCTTAGTAGAAGACCCATTAGTATTTAGTTCAGCACTAATAGGTACACCAGTTGTTAACCTAACTAATATTACGGCAAGCACTCCACCAGCAGATAATAACGGGAGCTTTAATGGATCAAGTAATGATGATCTAACAGTAGCCAGTGCAACAGATTTTCTTCAACCAGATGAGTCGTTTTTAATGACGATGACAGTGGTAGTTGACCCAGAAATATTCGGTTTGCTCACACCACAACCAGTCGAAAATCAAGCAACAGTATCAAGTGATCCAGTAGACGATAATGGAGACGCAATACCAGGCTACGGACCAGTAATGGATGTGTCTGATGATTCGGCAGAAGTAGATCCAGGACCAGATGATCCGACGCCAATAACAATACCGCCAATCCCAGAATTAACAAAAGGAATTACGGCAACACCAATAGAATTAGCCAATGGTAATTATTCGATTAATTACGAATTTGTTATAAAAAACAAAGGTGGTAGTCGATTTTGCCAGATAGGTTTATTAGAAGATTTTGCGACCCAATATGGTTGTGCCTTTGTAGATGTATTGGCAACGACGAGCCCTGTATTAGCGAATGTATCTGGGAGCAGTATCATTCCAACTGGCAACGCTTTATACAACGGAACAAGCCAAATTAATTTGTTAAATACAGATGGCTGTCTCTATCCAGGTGATTCGATCATTATAACGACGACGATAGAATTAGACCCATCTTGTATGCCAATAGATGATCCATTGGTCAATCAGGCTACCGTCAATGGAGTAGATGATGAAGATAATCCAGTAACGGATGATTCGGATGATGAATCGGAATTTCCGAACGATACAGGCGGACCAGATGATCCAACCTTATTAAGTATTCCAGATATTGATTTGGCAAAAACGCAGACAAGTGCGACGATGTTACCGAATGGAAATATGGAAGTGATTTTCCAAATGGTCATTCAGAATACAGGGAATACAGACTTGATGAATGTTGCCTTGGAGGATGATATAGCGACTCAATTTAGTCCAGCTTTTGTAAGTGCAATGACTGTAGCGATCAATGGGACAGCTAGTACTTTAGGAAACTTAAATACAGGTTTCACTGGAGGAGGTACAACGAGCTCTGTAACGCTAGATGGAGATGATCTATTAGATAGAACGGCCATCCTAAAACCGGGAGAAGTAATAGTAGTAGATATCAAAGTAGAAATTGATCCTTTACAAGTACCCGTTACAGGCTTAACGAATCAAGCTATGACAACAGGTACAGATCCAAATGGTAATCCAGTAACAGATATCTCAGATGATGGAACAGATCCAATAGATGATACGGATGTTCCAACACCTTTAGATTTTGGTCCAATACCTGAATTAGAGAAAGCATTAGTTGGATTACCCGTAAAGCAAGCTAACGGAAATTATGCCTTAACTTATGAATACAATTTAAAGAATAATGGAACAAGTGAGTTCTGTCAAATAGACGTAGTAGATGATTTTAGTACTCGTTTTGGTTGCGCTTTTATAAGTGCTAATGCACCTACACCAATCAGCTTTGCCAATAATTCAGGAAACAGTATTGAACCTAGTTTAAATACAGGTTTTAATGGGAGTACCCTTGTAAACATGTACACCAGCAATGGTTGTGTTTTTCCAGGAGATAGCATCCAATGGAGTGTTACGGTAGAAGTAACTTTAGATTGTGACCCAGTAGCTTCTCCATTAGCCAATATTGCAACAGTCAATGCAGAAGGCCCAGACGGAGGTCCCGTAACAGATGACTCGGATGATGAAACTGATTTAGATGCGAATGACGATCCTGATAATGAAACGGGTGGA
>JALZWC010000136.1 GCA_023300255.1 Saprospiraceae bacterium
CTACTAGACTTACTAGACACTAGCCAGATACTTGGATAGTTTTATGAAGTAAGATCCTCTCTAAAAACTATGTGGCCTATGTACCTCGTATGTTTGTAGTGCGGTAAAAAATGTCAACATCTTATTGTGTTCTTTAGATTTAATATATATGTTCCCCCAATTCTTTACACACTCAAACGAAATCCATTTTAAAATAAATCATGAATCGAATAGTATTAATAGCACTACTAGCAAGTATAAGCCTACAACTCTTCGGCCAGCCAGCGCAAGAAGCAGCGCCCATATTCGCAGCGGATGTATTACACCATCCAGTAGTCGGTACAAAAGGAATGGTCGCCAGTCAACATAAACTAGCAACGCAAGTAGGTTTAGATATTTTAAAGAAAGGAGGGAATGCAATAGATGCAGCCGTAGCCGTTGGATTTAGTTTAGCCGTAGTCTTACCACGTGCAGGCAATCTAGGCGGAGGCGGTTTTATGCTCGTGCATGAAGCAAAAAAAGGAACAACAAAATCTTTTAACTATAGAGAGATGGCTCCTGCTAAATCCTACAAAGATATGTATTTAGATGCCGAAGGAAATGTGGACAAAGAGAAATTAAATTCCCAATACCTAGCATCAGGAGTTCCTGGAAGCGTTGCTGGAATGACCAGAGCCTTGGACTTATACGGTACGATGAAATTAGAAGATATTATTGCGCCAGCGATCAAATTGGCGGAAGATGGCTTTATAGTAACTTATGATTTAGCAAGAGTTCTAAAAGGTTTAGAAAAGAGATTACGCAAATTTCCAGAAACAGAAAAAATATTTTATAAGGCCAACGGAGGCTACTATGAAGCGGGTGATTTATTTGTCCAAAAAGATTTAGCTTGGAGTTTAAAGGAAATTGCTAAAGAAGGACCTGATGCTTTTTACAAAGGAAAGGTTGGAAAAAAGATAGCAAAAGACATGGAAAAAAATGGTGGAATAATCACCATGAAAGACCTCAACAACTATAAGGTAGAAGAACTAGAACCTGTTTGGGGAAGCTATAGAGGATATGATGTTGCTAGTATGCCACCACCTAGTTCTGGTGGAGTACATATTGTACAAATGCTAAATATTTTAGAGTATTTTCCATTAGGCTATTTAGGGCATAATTCCGCAGAAACCATTCATTTAATGGCAGAAACGATGAAGCTCGCCTATGCTGATAGAAGTGAACATCTAGGAGATCCTAATTTTTGGAAAGTCCCTGTAAAAGGAATTACATCGAAAGCATATGCGGCGGAATTAAAAGAAAAAATTAATAGATGGCAAGCTACGCCCTCCGAGCAAATAAAGCCAAGTAAGCCTCAAACTTATGAGAGTGACGAGACAACACACTTTACGGTAGTTGATAAAAATGGAAATGTAGTTTGTAGTACTTATACTTTAAATTTCAGCTTTGGATCAGGTGTTGTTGCGAAAGGCACTGGCATCTTGATGAATAATGAAATGAGTGACTTTGCAGCGAAGCCTGGAGAAGCAGATGCTTTTGGTTTAATTGGTGGTTTAGCGAACGCAGTCGAGCCTGGTAAAAGACCATTGAGTAGCATGACACCAACAATGGTTTTCAAAGATGGCCAACCATATTTTGCAACTGGTAGCCCAGGTGGAAGTAGAATTATTACGACGGTGCTACAAACCATTTTAAATATTATTGACCATGGTATGAATGTAGCAGAAGCAGCGAATGCGCCAAGGGTTCATCATCAATGGTACCCAGAGGTATTGTATATTGAAAAGGGCGTGGGTTTTGATACGCAAAATTTATTACGTTCTAGACAACATACGGTTAAGTATAGAAATGCAATGGGTAGTACGCAAACAATTATGTTTAGAGATGGTCTGTTGTTTGGTGCCTCTGATCCTCGTCGACCAGATGCGGCTACTATGGGTTTTTGATGTTTTTAAAAAATAATAGTGAGCGACACTTTTAAAGTGTCACCCACCATTATTCTTTAAAAACAAGCGCCTTACCGTAAAGAGTTCAGGAAGTCTATAGAGAAAAAAATAAAAAAAATGAAGTGGGGAAACAAGCATCAATGGGTATATATTTTATTGGGACCATTGCTATTCCTAATAGTCAAATTGTTACCAGTACCAGAAGATCTTTCACCAGCCGCACACAATGTCTTAGCCTCTACAGCATGGTTAGTAATTTGGTGGTTGACGGAAGCACTGCCTATCGCCATTACCTCTTTATTACCATTAATTTTATTTCCATTATTAAGTATCTTATCCATTAAGGTAGCTTCCGATTATTATGCAAGTCCGATTATTTTCTTATTCCTTGGTGGATTTATATTAGCCTTGGCAATGGAGAAATGGAATTTGCACAAACGTATTGCGCTCTATATAATACAAAAAACAGGCACCAATCAACGACAAATATTATTGGGATTTATAGCCGCTACGGGCGGACTTTCCATGTGGATCTCCAATACGGCCACTACAATGATGATGTTACCTATTGCCTTGTCGATCATCAGTCAATTTAATGCCATTCTAGAATCTGCTGCTACTGATAAAGTAGTAGATAAAAAATTCGGAAAAGCCTTAGTAATGAGTATTGCTTTTTCTGCCTCCATAGGTGGGATGGCAACGATCGTTGGTACACCTACCAATTTAATTTTAGTGGAAGGTGTTAAACAATTATATGACTATGACATTCCTTTCGACCAATGGTTTATGTTTGGACTGCCACTAGTTATTTTATTATTAAGTATTCTTTGGTGGCATTTTAGTTTTAACGTATTTAAATTGAGTAAACAGCAAGTACCAGGAGCTAGTCAAGTCATCCAAAAAGAAATACATAGCTTAGGGAAGATGAGTTATGAAGAAAAATTAGTAGCAATTATTTTTGGGATAGTCGCACTTGCATGGATTTTACGCAAACCCCTTCTCTCGCCAATTATTCCAAATATTAATGATACCACAATTGCTTTAATTGGTGCAGTTAGTTTATTCATCATTCCTTCTCGTCAACAACAAGGTCGTTTTTTAATGGATTGGGCGTATGCAAAAAAACTACCATGGGAAGTTGTTCTATTGTTCGGCGGTGCCTTTGCATTGGCAGGAAGTTTCTCTTCTTCTGGACTAACTACTTTCTTGGCCAGTAAAATGACGGCGCTAGCTTCCTTTCCTTTTTGGGTCATGCTATTAGCCATTGTAGCATTTGTGAATTACCTAACAGAATTAACCCAGAACATGGCGACTTGTACTTTGATGATTCCCATATTGGCGGCTTTATCTTTGACGATAGATGTACACCCACTAGGACTCATGATCGGCATGACGATTGCTGCTTCTTGTGCTTTTATGATGCCCGTAGCAACCGCACCTAACGCAATAGTTTTTGGTTCTGGACAGTTGGAAATCAAGGATATGGTGCGTGCTGGATTTTTATTAAATATCTTTTCTATTATATTGATTACTTTATTTGTATATTTTATATTACCTTTTATTTGGGATATAGATCTATTCGTGTATCCAAATTCTTATAAATAACGACGAAAGCATTTTCCTAATGAAGTTCACTTCAAAATTACCTGAGACAGGTATTACTATTTTTTCGGTAATGTCTGCATTAGCAAACGAGCATAAAGCAATCAATTTAGGGCAAGGCTTCCCAGATTTTGATTGTGATATAAAATTGCGGCAGCTAGTAACTAAATATTTAAACGATAATAAAAATCAATATTGTCCTATGCCGGGCTTATTGGCTTTACGTCAATCTATCAGTAAGAAAATTAATCGTTCTTATGGAATGGCCATTGATCCAGCCACAGAGATATGTGTAACGGCAGGTGCCACCCAGGCATTATTCACAGCGATCACCGCTTTTATTAATCAAGGAGAGGAGGTAATCATTATAGAACCTGCTTATGATTCTTATGTGCCATCAATACAGATTGCAGGAGGGATTCCTAGATCTTATCAGATGACTTATCCAGATTATTCGATCGACTGGAATCAGATTGAATCGATGGTCAATGAGCGAACTAAAATGATGATTATTAATACGCCTCATAATCCAACAGGTACTGTTTTAGCAGAAGCTGATTTGCTTGCATTAGAAAATATTGTAGCGAATAAAAACATCATTGTATTAAGTGATGAAGTCTATGAACATTTAATTTATGATGAGCAACAGCATCAAAGTGTCTTGAGGTTTCCAAACTTATTTCAACAGAGTTTAGCAGTCTTTTCTTTTGGAAAAACATTTCATAGCACTGGCTGGAAAATGGGCTATTGTGTTGGACCTGCCCCATTGATGAAAGAATTTAAAAAGGTACATCAATGGAATGTCTTTTGTGTAAATTCTTTTACCCAGTATGCTTTAGCCGAACACCTACAAGACCCGGATACCTATGAGCAGCTTCCTGCTTTTTTTCAACAAAAAAGAGATTACCTAACTAATAGTTTGGCCAATACACCTTTGATTCCTAAAGTATCTCAAGGTACTTTTTTCCAATTATTCAATTATGAACAAATTAGTGATCTGGAAGATGCCGAATTTGCAAAGTATTTAACTACTGATATTGGTGTTGCCGCTATTCCTTTATCTCCCTTTTATTCTAAACCTCCAGGTGATAAAGTAATAAGATTATGTTTTGCCAAAAAGGAAACAACGTTGGCGACAGCGGCGGAGCGACTAGCGAAGTTAATTTGATGGGAGATTATATTTTAAAATTTCCCACGAACAATCCTATTGTAAGAGATGTTATTTATATTTGAGTCGTTTCAGTTAGTCTGTAATGGCTAAAGTCACCTTAGTAAATCAAATTATAAAGTGAAGAAGTTCCTTTTGTTTATTTTAGTATGCTGTTATAATTCAGCCTTTTGCCAATTAGAATTAGGCGTAGAAATACAAGCTTATCCTACCGGCTTGATTCCAGGTATCCATATAGAATATGGGCTTACGGAACAATCAGGATTACAAGGAAGAATTGGATATAATATAGTTCGACATAGAGATTTGGGGGAGCATGAAGACGAACGAGGAGGTGGTTTCGGCGGTACTTTGGGTTACCGTTATTATTTTAAACCTAGTAGAACAGGAATTATGTTAGGCCTTAGATCTGATCTCTGGAGAAACGAAATAGATTGGAAAGACAATATTGGCGCAATTGATGAAATTATAGGTAAAACAAAAGTTACTGTCTTACAACCGACCGCTGAATTAGGTTATGTGTTTTTATTAAATAATGGACTGATTTTTTTACCTACTATTTCACTAGGGGCAGAAATTAATATAGAAACAGATGGGGCTGACGTTGGACAAGGAGCTATTATTTTATTGGGAGTCACTGTAGCCAAAAGATTATAAGGAATGACGAAATAATAACTGTCTCAACTTGGCTTGCCCTTTTCCAGTCTTAGAAAGCAAAAAAAAGAGTCCGTAGCCCTGCTATGCACTAGTTTTTT
>JALZWC010000137.1 GCA_023300255.1 Saprospiraceae bacterium
TGTCTTAGGAAGCCAAAAAACTAGTGCATAGCAGAGCTACGGACTCTTTTTTTGGCTTTCTAAGACTGGAAAAGGGCAAGCCAAGTTGAGACAGTTATTCTTTCGTCATTCCTAAAGTAAGGACGCAAGAACAGATACATATTTAAAATAAATAACGATTTGTTTATTTTTAAACGAAATACATCTCTACTCTCTACTCTCGCTTCTCTATTCTAAACCTCAAATTATAGTTATTCATGAAAGTTCTAAAATACGAGTATAAGTCTTTTGAAAAAATGCCCACTCGCGTCTGGAAAGATGCTACTGAAGCATCCATTCATGTTGCTCGCTCCATTGCTTTGGCTATGCGTCAAAAGCAGCAAGAAGGCGAAGAGATTGTTTTAGGTTTAGCTACTGGCTCCTCTCCTATCAAGGTGTACAATGAATTAGTGCGAATGCACAAAGAAGAGGGTTTAAGTTTTCAGAATGTCGTCACTTTTAACCTTGATGAGTACTATCCGATGCAACCCGCTATGGAACAGAGTTATGTTCATTTTATGCGGGAATATTTATTCGATCATATAGACATCAAGCCAGAGAATATTAATATTCCTGATGGCACCGTAGATATGGATACCATTGATGAGTACTGTGCAGCCTATGAAAAAAAGATAGATTCTTATGGCGGTCTTGATATTCAATTATTGGGCATAGGCAGGACTGGACATGTAGGTTTTAATGAACCTGGTGCATGGGCAAATTCTGTTACGAGGTTAATTAAATTAGATGGTTTGACTCGTAGAGATGCAGCCAAAGACTTTGGCTTGCAAGAAAATGTTCCATTCTGGGCAATCACGATGGGAATTGAAAGTATCATGAAGGCCAAGCAGGTATACCTAATGGCATGGGGACAACACAAGGCGCCTATTATCAATAAGGCAGTAGAAGGCCCTATAAGCGACACCCTACCTGCCACTTTTTTACAGAAGCATCCTAATATAAAAATAGTCCTAGATACAGAAGCTGCTAGTAATTTAACTCGTGTCGAAACCCCTTGGTTAGTAGGCATGTGTAATTGGAGTCCAGATTTAGAATGTAAGGCAGTGGTTTGGTTGTCTAAAAAAACAGGCAAACCAATCCTTAAATTAACAGATGCAGATTATAATGAGTGTGGACTAAGTGATTTAATTGTGGAGCATTCTTCTGCGTATCAATTGAACATTGAAATCTTCAATCGCTTACAACATACCATTACAGGTTGGCCTGGCGGTAAGCCAAATGCAGATGATACCCATCGTCCAGAAAGAGCAAAACCTGATAAGAAAAGAGTGCTTCTTTTCAGTCCACACCCAGATGATGATGTTATTTCAATGGGGGGTACTTTTTTAAGATTAGTAGAGCAAGGACATGAAGTACATGTGGCCTATCAAACCTCTGGTAACATTGCTGTACATGACTATGATGCCATGCGATTCATGGAGTTTATTGAAGAATTTGGTGGAACCTATGAGCTAACAGGAGAAGACTTAAATAAAGAATTTAAGAAAGCTAAAAAGTTTTTAAATAATAAACAACAAGGACAAACAGATATACCCATTGTCCGAAAGATTAAAGGGCTGATTAGAAGAGGGGAAGCTAGAGCAGGTGCTCGTTTTTGTGGATTACCAGATAAGCAAATCCATTTCCTAGATATGCCTTTTTATGAAACAGGAAGGGTTCGAAAGAAAGCATTAGGCAAAGAAGATATTTCTATTGTTACAGAGTTAATGAAAGAACTTAAACCACATCAAATCTATGCGGCAGGAGATTTAGCAGATCCACATGGTACGCATAGGGTTTGTCTAGATGCCATCTTTGAAGCTTTCCGTCAGTTAAAAACGGAAAAGTGGCACAAAGACTGTTGGCTATGGTTGTACAGAGGTGCTTGGCACGAATGGGATATCCATGAAATAGAAATGGCCGTTCCATTAAGTCCAGAGGAATTAATGAAAAAACGGAAAGCCATCTATATGCACCAATCTCAAAAAGATAGTGCCCCTTTCCCTGGCTCTGACAACCGAGAATTTTGGCAACGAGCAGAAGATAGAAATAAAGAAACGGCAGCAACCTATAATAAATTAGGGCTGGCTGAATATGAAGCGATGGAAGCTTTTGTTCGGTGGAAGGAGATTTAAAATAAGAAGTCAGAGGTCAGATCGTTCCAGTTAGCTTACGCTAACGGAACTGTCAGAGGTCAGACTTATGACGTTGACACTTAGATGTTCGTCAACGTCATAAATCTGACACCTGACAGCGTAGCGATCTGACACCTGACTTCTTTTCTAAATGTCTGCTACCATCCCTATCCATAATGGCGTACCTCTTCTAGGAGCGTCTAACTGTCAACATCATAAATCTGACACCTGACAGCGTAGCGATCTGACACCTGACTTCTAGACTAACAATCTTTCCATTCGATATAAAAAGACCACTCCAATATTCAGTATTAATAAACCAAAAATAATCAAGCCCCATTGAGACATCGTTGGAATAGATGTTCTAGTAAATGGACATACTTCTGGTATTGTCGTGACGCTACTAACCCTACTAATCATAGAGCTATTCACATCACAAAGACATCTTGTCATTACCGTCATTGCCGTATTTTGAGAATACACTGGTAAAGTTAAATTCCAAGTC
>JALZWC010000138.1 GCA_023300255.1 Saprospiraceae bacterium
TTAGCGGCTGCTTCCAAAAGCATTCTTCTTGCCGTAGCCCCTGCCATTCTTAAACCTTGCCATCCTTGGCGAATAGATTGACTTCCACCTGCTAACTGTCTTTTAAAATCAACGGTATTCAAACCTGCTTGTTCCACCACCACATCGCTCCAGTCTACATCTAATTCCTCTGCCACGATCATGGGCATCGCCGTCTTAACGTTTTGTCCAATTTCAGGATTAGGCGACATAATGGTCACTAAACCATTTTCGCCTATTTTTAAAAATGCATTGACATCAAACCATTCCTTTGGCATGGCTTTGATTTGTGCAGGAGTTGGTTTGCAAGAAGCTAACCAGCTAAATCCTAAGACCATCCCGCCTCCTGCCATAGCAGACGACTTAAGGAAAGATCTTCTATTATATCTTGTTTTTACTAAATTCATTTTTTGCAATTAAAAATTAAAAATGATTTTAGACTTGACTTGATGTACGTTCTTTTTTCATTGAAAAAAAAGAACCAAAAATTCTAGTCCAAAAAAACTCGCTCCGCTCAAACAGTTTTTGGACGGGCCCCACCCGCCGTGATGTCGACAACTAGATGTTGACAGCTAACTGTTCAATCTTACTATCAAAACATCTATCCCATCTTACTAGAAGCAGTTTTGATGGCTGCTTTAATACGGGTATAAGTGCCACAACGACAAATATTTCCATGCATCGCTTTATCTATTTCTGCATCGGATGGACTAGGATTGTCTTTCAATAAAGCAGCAGCATTCATAATTTGTCCTGCTTGGCAATAGCCACATTGAGGAACATCATGTGCTATCCATGCTTCTTGTAAGGCATGTGTGCCATCCGCCGATAAGCCTTCTATAGTTGTAATCGGTTTGTCTTCTACTGCGGAAATAGGTAGCGAACAAGATCGAATAGCCACACCATTTAAATGTACCGTACAGGCACCACATTGTCCGATGCCACAGCCAAACTTTGTGCCGACTAACTTAGCGTGATCTCTTAATACCCAAAGGATGGGAGTATCTGGATCCGCTTCTATTTGGTGTTGTTTACCATTAATTGAAATATCAAAAGTTGCCATATTTTGGATTGATTTATTAGGTTTAAATAGAAGTTAATTAAGAATATAATCTCATTCAAAGTAGAACAGAGAGCAGAGAACAGAGACAGATTTCGTTTAAAAAATAATCAAATTTCGTTGTTTATGAACGAAAACATGTCTCTGTTCTCGCTTCTATGTTCTTTAAAAAGTGTTCGATTTTCAGGATGAAACGCTGATTATAGCGTATCAGATTGATTTTATACTGGTTCTAGTGTTTATCCTAGTGTTTAGTAACATTCTGAACTATTAAAGGTATCAATTAAATCACAAAATATAAAAATATTAATATACCTATTTGAAAAAGGGACGCCTGTATTGCTGTTTGTATTATAAACACCGATATTTGCAGCCGATTTCAAGGCAATATGCCTAATAGTTGAACACAGAAGCGCAGAAATACAGAGATTTTTTTAAACAACTTCAGGGTGTAATAGAGAAATATCTTGTTTAAAAGCACTAAAATTTTGTCAATTTTAAACGAAAATTATCTCTACGCTCTATTCTCTAGTCTCTGTTCTTCAAAAATATTAATCTACTAATCAATTAATCATATAGAGAAATGGCTTTAAAATGTGGAATTGTCGGTTTACCGAACGTAGGAAAATCAACGCTTTTTAATGCTTTGACAGAAGCAGGAGCTTTAGCAGCAAATTATCCATTTGCCACTAAAGAACCAAATGTGGGAATGATTACCGTTCCTGATGACCGTTTAGATAAACTGGAAGAGTTGGTCAACCCACAAAAGGTACAAGCAACTACGGTAGAAATAGTGGATATCGCTGGTTTAATCAAAGGAGCCAGTCAAGGAGAAGGCTTGGGTAATCAATTTTTAGCAAATATTCGAGAAGTAGATGCTATTTTGCATGTGGTGCGTTGCTTTGATGATGATAATGTGGTACATGTAGATGGTAGCGTAGATCCAGTAAGAGATAAAGAAATTATTGATACGGAACTGATACTAAAGGATATTGATACTTTAGAGAAGCGATTAGAGAAGCTGAAGAAGCAAGCAAAAAGTGGCAATAAAGAGGATAAGAAGAATGTAGGAATCGCTGAAGAGATATTGGCGATTCTAAATGCAGACCAACCTGCTCGTACTATAGATTTGGAAGGAGAAGCATTGGATTTTATGAATGAGCTATATCTGTTGACTGCAAAGCCGATCCTATATGTATGTAATGTAGATGAAGATTCTGTTCATGATGGAAACAAGCATACAGCTGCTTTTAAGGAATTGGTGAAAAATGAAAATGCAGAAGTTGTTTTAATTAGTGCAGGCATTGAAGCAGAGATTGTTGAGTTGGATTCTTTAGAAGAAAGAAAGGAGTATTTGACAGAGATGGGCTTAAAAGAACCAGGTGTTAATAAAGTAATTACTGCCAGTTATAAATTATTAGGCTTGATTACTTACTTCACCGCAGGGGAGAAAGAAGTACGTGCTTGGACGATTCCAGATGGTGCAAAGGCGCCACAAGCAGCAGGTGTTATTCATACCGATTTTGAAAAAGGCTTCATTCGAGCAGAGGTGATTAAATATGCGGATTTTGTGAGCTTAGGTTCTGAATCTGCGGTTAAGCAAGCGGGTAAGATGAATGTGGAAGGGAAGGAGTATGTGGTTGGTGATGGCGATGTGATGCACTTCTTGTTTAATGTGTAAATCATACTTCATAAATCATACATCATACATCATACATCATACATCATATATCCATCTAGTTGAAGCGTGATGGATTTATGATTTTCCACCCTTTCAAAATCAGAAGAACTTTATAACATATTCTGAATACGATGACACGGATTTTATTAGCCATTGGAGGGGCGATAAAATAAAGGTTTACTAAACTTTTAAAGTTTAGTAAACGTAGTAACAGAAGGAATAAAATTAGAAATTAAAGGCTAATAGTTGTGATTAAGCACAGTTATTAGCCTTTATATTTATTTTCCTTTACTAAGTTGTTACTATCAAAAAACGAGAGATCATCTAATTGCTCTAGCTGTTCTCCTTAAGCATGTGTCATGCAGCGTTCAGTATTAGTTTTGGATAGAATTTGTGTATACATTAGGTCTACCAAAATATTCTTATCTTTAGAGTGTGTAAAGAATTGGGGGAAAACACATATAATGTTGACGAATTTACCACATAGATACATAGTTCACATAGTATTACTCCTTATCAGGTAGCTA
>JALZWC010000139.1 GCA_023300255.1 Saprospiraceae bacterium
GATTTCTTAGAAGATGAGCTTGCAGAGCAAGTGAACCGCAAAGCGGACGGGCTTGCTGGGCAGTTTAAAATGGCTAATTTATTCTTTCACTTTGCCTAACTAGAATGTGGGTAAAATATATCAGAAAAGGTACGTTTTACATCTCTCGCCTTCAATTGACAAGATCTAAAAAATTCTAATAAAGCCCTAAGTATATTATGACCCTACAAATACGCTTAACAATACTACTAATTAGCACCACTATTATTTCCATAACTGCGCAATCCAGTTTATGGACAGATATAGCACCACATCAAATCATTGCTGGCAAGTCAACGACCTCCAACTTACAGGTAAGAAATTACCGATCCTTAGCCCTAGATTTTCAAGCATTTCAACACCAATTAAAATCTATTACAGAAGGCGAGCAAGAGCAAATGACAATTGCCCTACCAATGCCCAATGGACAAATGAGTTCCTTTATAATAAAAGATTCTCCATTAATGGAATCAGCCTTGGCTGCAAAATATACTTCAATTCAAACATTTCATATCCAATCTATAGATGATCCGACCGTTACAGGGCGAATGAATTATACGCCGATGGGGGTACATGCTATTGTGCTAGATAGAGAGGGGGCTATTTTCATAGAACCATTATATGAAAGAAACACGGCTTATTATGGAAGTTACTATGCAAAAGAAGATCAAACTGTAATAGAGGATAGATTTAAAAATGCTACTTTAGGATGTGGAAGTTCTTTGATAACTGATTTGACTGATCGGATTAAGCAAAATGAAAAAGGAACTAGTCGAAGTGAAAAAGTAGATATTGATTTAACGATCTATCGACTAGCATTAGCTAACACAGGAGAATATGCAGACTTTCACCGCTTAAGAGAAACAGGAGAAGTGCTTTTTGAATTTGTTACTTTACTAACCTTTGTGAATGCTGTTTTTGAACGGGACTTTGCGATCCAATTTCAATTAATAAATGAAGTAGAAAGCTTAGTGTTTTTAGATAGTGCTACAGATCCATTTGAAGGAGATGGTGGTGTATTTAGTATTGCGCAACAAAGTTCTTTTGCCATAGAAACAAGAGTAGATGTCAATTCCTTTGATATAGGTCATGTGTTGACTTCGGATTGTTTTACAGGAGGAGGCGTTGTTGGGGTCGTGACAGGATTAGCTTGTGGTGTTGCAAAGTCGCAAGGAGTCTCTTGTCAATTTCAAAATAATAGTGTTTTTGCCACCAATATTTTTGCGCATGAGTTAGCGCATCAATTTTCGGGAAGCCATACTTGGTCTAATTGTCCAGGGAGTGAAGGCCAGCGATCAGGAACACCTTATGAACCAGGTAGTGGGAGTACGATCATGTCTTATGCAGGTGCCTGCGGAGCATTTAATAATATACAGTCGGATTCTGATCCTTATTTTCATATAGCTACGATAGAAGAGATTGAAGATTTTAAAATAGCAAATAATACTTGTGGGATCATTCAAGCTACTTCTAATGTAGCACCTATTGCAATGATTGATCAATCATCTGGCTTTACTATTCCTATTAGGACCCCATTTGAATTAGAAGGAACTGCGATGGATGAAAATGGAGATGCCTTGACTTATTCTTGGGAACAATATGATCTTGGGCCTGCGGGAGATTTGCGAACACCTAGACTGAATACGCCTATTTTTCGATCTTATCCACCTAGCACTCGCTCTGATAGAATCTTCCCTCGGTTGGAAACAATCATCAGTAATGTTACAGATGATAAAGAGCTTTTACCAACTTATTCTAGAGACCTTACGTTTCGATTTACGGTAAGAGATAACCATCCTGATGGAGGAGGGGTCGATTGGGAAAATATTCAATTTAAAGCGACCGATCAAGCAGGGCCATTCACGCTTACTTTTCCTAATAGAGGAATTGATGCCGTTAGTGTAGGGGAAGAAGTGGAAGTATTATGGGAGGTAGCCAATACGAATCAAGCACCTGTCAATTGCCAGAAAATAGACATTTTATTATCTATTGATGGTGGATTTACTTATCCTTCGGAATTGATTTTAGCAACGAATGTGGATAATGATGGTGCCCAAGTAGTCAGCATACCAGATATTATTACAACGAAAGCTCGGATAAAAATAAAAGCAGCAGACAATATCTTTTTTGATATTTCTAATAATAACTTCGATATTCGGAATCCAACAGAAGCTGGTTTTTCTTTTTCTACCTCTATTCAGAGTCAACAAGTCTGTTTGCCAGAACAAGTAAGCATTGATTTAAATACGGTTTCTTTATTGAATTTTTCAGACGAGATAGATTTTACCTTTGCAGGTTTGCCTGCAGGCGCAACAACAACTTTTGAAAAAAATAATACGATTCCAGGAGAACAAAATAAAGTAACAATTGATTTTTCACAAGTTGCGGAAGAAGGAGCATTTGAAGTCCAGATTCAAGGAATTGCAGCAGGTGCAACTATGATCTCTAGGACGGTAGAACTTCAATTGGTCAGCAATGATTTTTCAGATTTAGAATTGCTGAATCCTATTCAAAATAATACAGGGGTAAGCCTCCCTAACTACGAATGGACGGAAAGTCAAGATGCCCTTACTTATGATATAGAAATAGCGACCAGCCCTATTTTTGGCAATACTATTATAGATAGAGCAAGTAATATTAGATCAACTGCTTACCCTTCAGCTGTAACGCTCCTGCCAAATACTATTTATTATTGGCGAGTCATTCCATCTAATGAATGTGGTCTTGGAAGGCCTTCACCAACCTATGCATTTCAAACAGAATCTTTCAGTTGTACTACTTTTAATAGTAACCAAGTCCCTGTATTGATTTCTTCCCAAGGTACGCCCACTATTTCCTCTACGGTAGATGTTATTCAAGATTTTATAATTAGCGATTTGAATATTCCGATTGTAAGAGGGAGACATGATTGGGTGAGCCATATAGAAGCCCGATTAATCAGTCCACAAGCAACTTCTGTAACGCTAATAAGTCGAGCTTGTCCTGGTGCAGTACCGTTTAATTTAGGCTTTGATGATGAAGCCCCTTCTGGGATACCTTGTCCACCTAACGATGGAATTCCACATATCCCGCAGACGAGCCTTAGTGCCTTTGATGGGGAAAAAGCTACAGGTACTTGGACTTTAGAAATAGAAGTACTAGATGGTTTTGGCGAAGGCGGTTCTTTGGATGAATGGGGTTTAGAATTTTGTTCTAATATCAGTTTAGATCCTCCTGTTTTAATTGCGAATAATGTATTAGGAGTACAACCAACAAAAGGCAGAACGATAGAAGTAGAATTTCTAGCTGCCGAAGATCCGAATAATTCTGCGACTGAGATTATATACACTTTAATTGCCATTCCTCAATTCGGACAATTATTATTGAATAATAGTCCTTTAGAAATCGGTAGCACTTTCACACAAGCAGATTTAGATAATAACCGTATTCGATATAAAAATGAATCCCCAACAGTTCCAGCAGATCAATTTACTTTTACGGTATCTGATGGAGAAGGTGGTTGGGTAGGTATTACGCCTTTTAATATTGTATTGGATGCGGAAGAAACGATTACAGCTACCACAGAACAATTATTGGCTCAACAAATACGTGTGTTTCCAAATCCTGCTAATGAAGTAGTATATGTAGAAGTATTTGATAATCAAGCTATTAAAAATATTCGTATTGTTTCTATTAAAGGACAACTGCTTCAAGAGATTATTCCTGCAGCTACTAA
>JALZWC010000140.1 GCA_023300255.1 Saprospiraceae bacterium
CAGCAGTTGCGGCAGCAACAGAGATAGCAGCAGCCTTAGATGGTTCTGCAGAGACTATCTTAGTAGCAGTAGTAGTTGATACAGCAGTAGCTAGTTTTTGTAAACAACTACGTCCAACTTCTCTACCTGTTTTGTCATAAAGCGTGTCCATGTAATAATCACCTTTAGACTTTCGCTTATACATGCTACGGTCATTTTGGTATTTCAATACATCAGCTAATTCTTGATCTCTATCTTTTGCATTAGAGAAACCTTCACTACGAAGCTTAACAGCACTAGTACCTGAATGATATAAAACGAAATAGAAGCGACCGTTCTCATGTTTAAATAAAGCGACGTTATTTTGCTTATCAGTTACTGTATGGCCTCTATATTCTGAACAAACTAGATAATCATCTTCCAATATTGGGGCAGAAGGATTAGCCGCCTTAGTAGAAACTACTTGTGGCTTATCAAGAATAGGCTTTTCTACGGGCATTTTTTCGGAAGGAGCGGCAGCTTTAACAGATACCTTTTTCCCTTGACCAGAGCCAATAGCTCCAGCACCTGCCGCAGCAGCACCAGCTGCAAGACCAGTTTTGCCAGCGATTCCAAGTTTTCCAGTCTCCGTTTGTTTGCTATCTTGTTTTCCTCCATTACTTCCAGCAGCACTTTTGTTACTACTAGATGAACTTGAGCTTGAACTTGAACTACTTTGACTACTAGTTGTAGAAGAACCTGAACCTGAACTACTTTGGCTGCTAGTAGAGGAACCCGAAGTACTTCTACTACTAGAGCCTGAAGCTGACGAAGAACTAGTCCCTGAAGAAGACACATTAGCTTGCATCCATGCGAGGTGTTTTTTCATTTCTTCTTCTGAAGAAAAGTGCGAACTCTGACCAATTTCTTGGTTATTTCCAGCTTTTAAGCTGTAAAAATATTTACCAGCAGGTGTTCTTGAAGTTTTCCAACGATCTTTACTAGAAGCATTTTTAGTAACAGATTTTATACCATTATCTCTAGATGCGGCAGAAGAATAACCTTCACTTCTTAATAAAGTTTTACCATCGGCACCATTGTAGCTAAAATAGTGAGCACCCTCATGTTCAAATGTATGAAAGCCTTTCGCTCCACCATAAAAAGAAGCAGCTAGATATTCATCTTGTGTTTTATTTGAAGAAGCACTTCCATCTCTACTGCTAGTTATCGTTTTTTTAGAAACGCTACCAGCAGTTACTGGCTTACCACTTGCTATTTGACTAATTACGGCGTTCATTATTTCTAATGAATCAAACCATTTACTAGTCGCTATGTTTTGATTATTTCCTGCACGTAAATTAAAGTAATGCTTGCCATTAGGATGAACCAATTTTTGGTATCTGGCCTCATTACTCAAATTATTTGTAACAGAACTAATTCCATTATCTCTTCCTTTCTCAGAAGAATAACCTTCACTAATTAGATAAACATTTCCACCTGAAGCATAAGAAAAATAGAATTTCTCTTCTTCAGAGAAGGAACTAAAACCATTTTCCACTCCAGAAATTCTAGATTGGTAGAAGGATAAAGGCTGATAGTTATCGCCGCCGCTGCCGTCGCCCTTGTACGGATTTTCCATAGATATTAGATTAAAGGTTGAAGCCATTTTATCAATGGCTTAATTAATAAAAAACTCTATATGCTATATGAATTATAGTGCTCTAGTAAAAAAATAAATTAATACTACTATATGAACATAACAAAGTATACAGGTTGTATCAAGTTCAATGAATATTAAGTATTATAATAAAGACTAGTATGTCATAAAACTTTTAAAGTTAAAAAAGAATGTATGCTGTGATTAGTCATAAGTACTATATTTCTAGGACGAAGCCTGTGCCACTGGCTTGGCAGATTCTTTGAAACCAAATACCCAGTGGATATTTGATGAAGAGAACTGCCTGCGGTACTGAAATGTCTAAGATTCAATAGTTAGCAAATCATACATCAATTTATCTTTAAACAACTTCTTTATTAAAGTTTTATAAGCAATAGATTTATGTCTAGTATATTTTTGGGGATATATTGTTCAATTATATATGACAGTTCTTAAGAAAAAGTAATGTTATAGTGGTTATAAACTGTTCTATACTGCTAGTAACTAATAAGCAATCCTAATGTAATCTGGAGAGTTTTATCTGATCTGGAATTAGTCTTTATAAATAATATTGTAGTATATTATTTAAATATATTTTATTGTTGTAGATGCTTTTTCCGAAATATAATTATAATTTTCTCATAGATTATTTATAGTATGTACTGTGTAGAGCGGCAAATTAAAGAATTATTATTATTATTTCTGAAAAAAAAGAGAAAATATTACTATAATCGGTCTAATCTAGCTACTTAACCTAATTTTTTTCGCAAATTTTCAATAAATTGCTGTTTTTCGCAAAGTGTTTCTCCAGTTGTGTAGAATGATTTCGCCTCCCAAAATTCTGGAATTACCTAATTTCCTTTTACAACTAAATAAAGTACAATTATTTCTATAAGATTTAAATAGAAACAAAATTTGGTTGCTAGATCAGTTTTTCCTATTTTGAAGCCTAGTTTGTTTGTTGTGCGTTCATTAAAAAATAACTATAACCTACTATTTCTACAATATTTAATAGCGTATCTCTCTTTATTTCATTAATAATCTGCAAACAAGAATTGGCATAATTTTCCAATATATATTTTTGGGTTATTTCGCCACACTTCCCTCTGTAAAATAGATGGAGATAATCCATCAAATTCCCATTGTGTAAATCATTTTTTTTAGGATTAAAAACAAATATAGGCGACATAAGTATTTATAAATGCCTAAGTGAAGGAAAATAAATAAAGTAGACCATTATGATTTTTTAAAGATTGACTGTCAACGTCTTACGACTTCATACTTACTA
>JALZWC010000141.1 GCA_023300255.1 Saprospiraceae bacterium
AACCGTAGCCCAGCTATGCTTAATTTTTTAGCATTCCTTAGAAGAAAAAATGTCTAGCTTAAAACGACCAATTTATTCTTACACTTTGCCTTAGTAGTTTAATTTTGTCACATTACTTACTACTGGATTTTTAAACAACTTCGTGATTCAAAAATAGAACCTTTAAGTAGATCCTGCTAATTAAACAGATGATTTATAAATATCTTTTTCATGTCATTAGACAAATAAATCTTATTCCTAAATCTATCCGTTTAATTAACACGGCCTACTTATGATAAATATAAGTTGATTTATTTACTTTTACGTTAACATGCTACAGATTGCCTTCTACAATCTGGAGAAATCTAACACACACGCTTTTCAAATGAATGATAATTTATATAAAATTGCATTGACTAAAATCCCCAAAGTGGGTCCTATAACGGCTAAAAACTTAGTGAGTTATTGTGGAGGTATACAAAATGTTTTTGAGGCAAGAAAAAAAGAGTTATTAACTGTTCCTGGAGTAGGGATGGGAATAGCTAAACATATTCTTGAAAAAGACTATTTCAAAGAAGCCGAAGCGGAATTAACATTTATTGAAAACCAAGGTATTCAGTTATTGTCTTTCTTAGATGAAGCCTATCCCCATCGCTTAAAACCTTTGGATGATGCGCCTCTGCTCTTGTATTATAAAGGGACAGCAGATTTAAATCATCCTAGGATTGTTTCCATTATAGGTACTCGAAAACCTTCTGTTCTTGGAGTGGCTACCTGCGAGCAATTAGTGGAAGAATTAGCAGATTATGGCGTAATGATTGTGAGCGGCTTGGCATATGGAATCGATGTGACCGCACATAAGAAATCTTTAGAAAGAGACATTGCGACAGTTGGGGTATTAGGGCACGGATTGAAGCAAATTTACCCTGCTCCGCATCGGTCTGTTGCACAGCAAATGATAGGAAATGGTGGATTATTGACAGAATTTACTAGTAACACTGGACCAGAAAGAGAGCATTTTCCCATGCGTAATCGTATTGTAGCAGGAATGTGTGATGCCGTTATTGTTGTAGAAACGGCCAGAAGAGGTGGGTCTATGATTACTGCGATGATCGCGAATGAATATAATAAGGATGTGTTCGCTTTTCCAGGTCGAATTAACGATATAACTAGGCAAGGTTGTAACCATTTAATAAAGACCCATAAAGCAGCATTGATTGAAAGTGCTAAGGATATTGGTTATATTATGCGTTGGGAAGAGCAACAAAATATGGGTATCCAACGCCAATTGTTTGTAGACTTAGATGACCAAGAGCAAATGATTGTCAATCTATTAAAAGCGAATAATGAAATTGGAATTGATAACCTGTCGTATGAAACCAAGATTCCCAATAGTCGCTTAGCGTCCATTTTATTAAATTTAGAATTTCAAGGTATTATAAAAACAATGCCTGGTAAGAGATACTTACTAGTAAGATAAGAAAACATCTTTTTAAGAAAAGAATAAAAACTAAAAAATGTATAAAACGATATTATTATTCGCATTCCTTTTAACAATAGGAGCTTGTGAAACTAATCAAAAAGTAACAACGCCAACTTTAGCTCCAAAGCTAGTGCAGCAAAGATCTATTTCTAAGGCACCTAAAAACATTATTCTAATGATAGGGGATGGAATGGGGCTAACACAAATTACGGCAGGTATGTATGCCAATAATAACAGTTTATACTTAGAAGAATTTCCTGTAGTTGGATTACAAAAAACATATGCTTACGATGATCTGATAACAGACTCCGCAGCTAGTGCAACGGCAATAGCTTGTGGCGTGAAAACATATAATGGTGCTATAGGTGTAAACCCTGATACGGTGAGGGTAACAAGCATTCTAGAACAAGCAGAAGCGAATGGTTTAAAAACAGGCTTGGTAGCTACTTCTACTATTGTTCATGCGACACCAGCTTCTTTCATTGCCCACCAACCATTACGGAAAATGTATGATGAGATCGCTGCAGATTTCTTAAAAACAGATATAGATTTCTTTGTAGGAGGCGGCAAGAAACATTTTGATGGACAAAGAGCGGATGAAACAAGTTTAATTCCTGCGTTAGAAGCAAAAGGTTATATGGTAGGAGATATGGTTAGTAGTGAATTAGAAGATATAGATGTGATGGCTGCTGATAAGTTTGCTTATTTTACAGCGAATGATTCCCCTATTCCTGTAGATGCAGGTAGAGATTACTTAACAGAAGCAAGTAAAAAAGCCACTTCTTTTTTAAAATCAAAAAGTACAGATGGTTTCTTTTTAATGATAGAGGGGTCTCAAATTGACTGGGGAGGGCATGCCAATGAGACTAACTATATTGTTACGGAAATGAAGGATTTTAATGAAACAATCGGGGCTGTATTGGATTTTGCAAAAGCAGATCAAGAGACCTTAGTTATTGTAACCGCAGATCACGAAACAGGTGGATTCGCTATTAATCCTACTTCTAGAATGGATAGTATTGCAGGGGCTTTTACAAGTACTTATCATACAGCTACGATGGTTCCTGTATTTGCCTACGGACCTGGTGCAGAGGCGTTTAGTGGTATTTATGAGAATACGGCCATCTATGATAAAATGCGAAGTGCTTTTAATTTTGAAAAGAAATAAAAAAATCCCGAAGGGGAACCTTCGGGATCAAAGTGTTTTCTCAGTATGTTAATATAAAAAACTGAATAGTATTTCCACTATCAGCATAGTTGCGATGTATAGAAGTTGTCTAAACAACTTCAGAGTAAGTAAATATAGGGATGCTATGTGTTTGTATTGTTTACTAATTAGGCAGATGCGCCATTTTTCTGGTATGCTTTGAAGGCAAGAAGTGTCAATATAGTAATAGTCAAAATGAATGCCAATATTTTATAATATCATTAGTTTTTTAAATAGAGTACCTATGAATGTTTGAACGGTCGTTTATAGAGGATAAGCGGTTTGCAATGAAATTGTTCAAAAATGTATTCTGCAAATACTTACAATTGATGCATCAATTCATTCTTAAGTAACGTCAATATCTTATAGACTTTAATGAAACTTTTTTATAATAAGATAGCTTTTGGACCAACTTAGAAAGTAGAATTATATAGAGACGATATTTATACAATTAAAGAATCATGCTTTCAGTAAAACCTTATTTACAAGAAATACAATATCAAAGAGAAGAGGTATCTACTACAGATAAATATCCTTTTAATATTCCTTTTTTGCAGCAACTCGAAAAAATTGAGTTTCATCCCGATGTGACTTTTATTGTAGGAGAAAACGGAGCTGGAAAATCTACATTAATTGAAGCGATTGCCGTTGGATTAGGTTTTAGTAAAGAGGGAGGTACTAAGAATTTTAATTTAGAAACAGCAGATACGACTTCCCAACTACATGATTTTTTTAAATTTATTAGAGGTTATAAAAAACCGAGTGACTATTATTTTTTAAGAGCAGAGAGCTTTTATAATGTAGCTACTTATATGGATGAGGTGGGTTACCTAAGGAGCTATGGCGGAAAGTCATTGCATGAACAATCACATGGAGAGTCTTTCTTTGCAGTTATCAAACATAA
>JALZWC010000142.1 GCA_023300255.1 Saprospiraceae bacterium
GCCACGTTAGAAGCTTACAAAAAAATACACGAAATATTTCTTTCTGTATCTCCCCATAACGAAAGCCCCATTTATGATAGGAAATCAGCTCATAGAATCAGCCTCTATATTACAATCTCCTAAAACAGCCTACCAGAAAAGCGTTATTGACGATTTTCATCTGGCTTGCCTTTGCCGGGAAGTAAGCTATCTAGCTAGAAAGGAAGTTTTAAACGGTAAGGCTAAATTCGCTGTTACAGCAGATGGTAAGGAAATACCTCAGATTGCAATGGCTAAGGTTTTTCAAAAAGGAGATTTTTGGGCTGGTTACTATAGAGATCAAACTTTCATGTTTCATACAGGTTTGGGGAAGCCACAAGATTATTTTGCTACCTTATATGCCGACGCCGTTAATGACCCTTTCTGTGGAGGCCGTCAAATGGTCAATCATTTCGGATCTAAATTAATCGATCAATCAGGCAATTGGACCAACCATAAAGAATTACTCAACGCTACTTCTGGTGTTTCTTCTACTGCAGGCTCTTTTGCTAGGGGATTAGGTCTTGCACTGGCATCTAAGAAATATCGTTCTAATAATAATATAGCTGCCAATTTTTCTAATAATGGTAATGAAGTAGCCTTTTGTACGATTGGCGATGCAAGTACTTCGGAGGGTGTTTTCTTTGAAACAGTAAATGCTGCTTGTGTTTTACAAGTACCCTTGGCTATTTTTGTTTGGGACGATGGATATGGTATTTCTGTACCTGCTAAATACCAAACAACAAAACAAAATATTTCCGAAATATTAGAAGGGTTTAGAGTAAATGAAAAAGGGGAAGGAATGGAGATTTATACCTTGAAAGCATGGGATTACAAAAATCTATGTGAAACATTTGAAAAAGGTATTAAAAAAACTAGAGAAACGCATATCCCTGTTTTATTTCATGTTCAAGAATGTACACAACCACAAGGCCATTCAACCTCTGGTTCTCACGAACGCTATAAATCTAAGGAGCGATTACAATGGGAGAAAGAAGTCGATTGTAATAAAAAAATGGGAGAATGGATGGTTAAAGAAGAGATTGCGACCAAAGAAGAAATAGACCTTATTATTCAAAATGCACAAAAAGAGGCGAAAGCTGCTAGAGACCGTGCTTGGAATGCTTTCAATAATAGAAATAAAACCAATTATAAACAGTTACAACAAATCTATACAAAGGTATTTTCTGAAGCAAAAGATAGAACTAAGGTCAACGACATTTATCAAGAGTTGAAGCAAGAGCAACGTCCTGTGATGAGTGACCTTGTAAGAAATGCTAGAAGGATACGATATGCGACCATGGGAGAAACTTCTCCAGGTATATTAGAGTTGGATAATTGGCTCAAAGAAAAAAATCAAGTTGCACACGAACGGTACCATACACATCTATATAGTATGGGTCCTGAATCAGCCTTAAAAGTGCCTGTTGTTCCAGCTACTTATGCAGAAAACGCCCCAAGTAAAAATGGTTTTGAAATCATTAATACTTTTTTTGACAAAGCATTAGAGCAACATAAAAATCTCTATGCATTTGGAGAAGACGTTGGGAAGATTGGAGATGTGAACCAAGGGTTTGCAGGCATGCAAAAAAAGTATAGTGAAGACCGAGTATTTGATATTGGTATCCGAGAAGCTACGATAGTCGGTCAAGCTATAGGTATGGCGGCTAGAGGCTTACGTCCCATTGCGGATATCCAATACCTAGATTATTTAATGTATGGATTGCAAACGCTGACAGATGATTTAGCTACGCTTAGATACAGATCCAACGGTCTTGCAAAGGCGCCTGCTATTATTAGAACTAGAGGGCATCGATTGGAAGGTATTTGGCATTCTGGTTCGCCTATGGGTATGATTCTTAATGCAGTGAGAGGTATCTATTTGTTAGTCCCTAGAAATTTCACACAGGCTGCTGGCATGTATAATACGATGCTACAATCTGATGACCCAGCTATATTAGTAGAATGTTTAAATGGGTATCGGTTAAAAGAAAAACTACCTAATAATATGGGAACTTATACGGTTCCTTTGGGAGTCCCCGAAATCTTGCAAGAAGGAGAGGATCTTACGATCGTCACTTATGGTTCCTGTGTACGAATTGCACAGGAAGGGATTAGTTTGTTAGAAAAAATCGGTATAAGTATTGAATTAATTGATGTACAAACTTTATTACCTTTTGATCTAGAGCACCGAATTGTTAGCTCTTTAAAAAAGACAAACAGAATTTTATTTTTCGATGAAGATGTACCTGGCGGCGCTTCTGCTTATATGATGCAAGAAGTGTTAGAGAAACAAAATGGCTATCAATATTTAGATTCTGCTCCAACAACTTTAACGGCTAAAGAACATCGCCCACCTTATGGCGATGATGGCAACTATTTTTCTAAACCTAGTGCAGAAGATTTTTTTGATGTGGTATTCAAAATGATTAATGAAGCGGAACCTAATAGGTTTTAGAATAGAACAGAGAGTAGAGAATAGAGAGCAGAGAGGTGTTTCGTTTAAAAAACAACTAAATTTCGTTGTTTTTTAAACGAATTACGTCTCTACTCTCGCTTCTCTACTCTAAAAATTATTTCTCCATGATTAACAAAGACCTTTTTCAAGATCACATGCCCGGTAATATTTGTTTTGGCTGTGGCCAAAGTAACCATCAAGGTTTAAAAATAAAAAGTTATTGGGAAGGCGATGAGGCCGTTTGTTTATGGCAGTCAGAAGAAAAATACCAAGGTTGGAAAGGTTTAATGAATGGCGGTATTATTGCTACCTTAGTAGATTGTCACTGTATGTGTACCGCAATGGCTGCTGCCTATAAAGCGGAAGATAGAGCCTTAGATAGTTCACCTGAATACCGCTATGCTACAGGTACTATTACCGTTAAATATTTGAAGCCTACCTCCAATACTAAACCAGTAGAACTTAGAGCTACGGTAAAAGAAATTCGAAGAAAGGTAGTGGTACTCCAATGTAAAGTATTATCGGATGGTGTGCTTACCGCAACTGCTGACGTAGTCGCTATTAGAGTTTTTGATAGTAGTGATGAGAATAGTAATGCTGCTTTTACGGATTAATTAAAATTCATCTTCTAATTAATATAATGAGTGAAGTAGTAAGTATGAAGTCCTAAAACGTTGACAGCCAATGTTTAAAAAACCATAATGGCTACCCGCCTAAGATTGTTCCATGAGTTTAGTTTGCAGTATGGGCAATCCCTTGTGGTTGCCCTACTTAACAGGGGCAACTACAAGGGATTGCCCATACAATAGCTCCGTAACTTCTTAATTGTAAGGAACAATGTTAGATGGGTAGCTACCATAATGGTCTACTTTACTTTGACACTTTACTTTGACACTTTTATTTAGACAAAATAAAGAACACAATTAGAACTTTATCTAAACACATAGGCACATAGAACACAGTAGGCTATGTGTTCTATATGCCTATGTGTTTAATATTTCCAAGTACTTAAGTAGTGTGACAATAATAAGTTAACAATTTTAAATGGAATTATTTTTTTGCTAGTTTTTCTTAAAAAGTCCTTTAATAGTTGTTCTATTAAAGTACCTTTTTAAGAGAAAATAGCGGAAAAAGAAACGATTTAAAT
>JALZWC010000143.1 GCA_023300255.1 Saprospiraceae bacterium
TAGCTTCCAATCACCATACTACCTCCTGGTATAAGTTGGTCCAAATGAAACCAAGATCCCATATTGAAAATAATCGCTAAACCAATAATAGACTTTACCGCTTCCAACCAAATAGCATTAGGGTCTCTGTCCATTAAAGTAGTATAGCTATAGACCATTAAATACATGAATAGACCATAGATGAAAACAGCAGGCGTTCCAATTATTTCTATTTGAAATAAGAGATGGAATAGCATAAAAATCAACAATAAAAATTGCGTCCAAGACCAGACTTTTAAACCTAAAGAAGCTTCCGTATCATACTTTATAAAATTAGTTGGATCAGCAGTTACGAGCGGATATTTCTCTGCTACATCAGCTGGTCTCCATCCAGTAGGCATAAACCAAATTCTTAACTTATCCCAGAAGCTATTGGCCCTCGCAGCATCTTGTATTAATAACCAAATATGATTTAAATTGATCCGTATTGGATTCCAAGTATTGACTTGTCGAGTTACGCCATATACACAAGGTTCTTCATCCAGTTCTTCTTGAAAAGTCCCGAATAATCTGTCCCAAACACTAAAAACGGGGGACATGTTTTTATCCATATATATTTTGTTCACCGCATGATGCACTCGATGTTGAGAAGGCGTAACAATGATATACTCCAACCAACCTAATTTGCCTACATGGATGGTATGGTACCAAACCTGTACATACAAATGGAAGGGTGTAACAATTGCAATAATCTTTGGAGGCACGCCTAATAAGGCAGCAGGCAACATAAAGAAAACGCTAATATTGACAAACTTAGAAATAGATTGACGCAAAGCAGTCGCCATATTAAACTCTTCCCCTGAATGATGGATTACATGCCGATTCCAAAAAATATTCACAGAATGTGCCAAACGATGATACCAGTAAGTTGCAAAGTCCATTCCCACTAAAGCCATCAAATAGGTGACCCAAGTGGTCTCTCGCGCCACTAAAGCAAAATGTTCGAATAGATAATTATAGCCAACTATGACCACCGTTAATCCCAATACACTTTTTATAGAGTTGGTCATTCCTGCACTTAAACTGGAAATGGTATCCATTGCTCTAAAATTAAAATTGCCTTTGAAATAGGCATAGATCGCTTCCCCCACGATTAATACAAAGATGGCGGGAATCAATATTAAAAAAACATTTGCGACAGTCTGCATGATTTTATTTTTTGTTGGGCAATCTTGTAGGGGCAATCCTATGTGATTGCCCAATATTAAGCAACCACATAGGGTGTCTAACATCGGGCAACCACATAGGGTTGCCCCTACTGTTCTTTCAATTGTTTGATATAAAAAGAAGGCGTAACGCCTGTATATTTTTTAAAAGCATTAATGAAAGCAGATCTAGAATTAAACCCAGATTGATTGCCTAAGGATTCAATCGTATATTGTTCATACGCGCCAGACTCTAAAGCCTTCAAAGCTGCTTTTATTCTATGTTCTTTTATAAGGCTACTAAAGTTTTTTCCAAAGCCTTCATTAATAGTTTTGGAAACATAAGTAGTATTGGAATCTAATAGTTTGGCTAATTTATGTACCGTTATATCGGGCTGTAAATACAATTGATTTTGAATTAATGCTACCTCTATTTTTTCTTTCAAATCTTGATCTATAGAGAAGGTTTTTTTTGTTGAATCATTTATGCTTTCTATAGCCACCAAGTCTCTATTTTTTTGAAATAGTTTTTGATAAGAATCCCGAAGTTGTTTCTTTTGAAAAAAGAAAACGACACTACTAATAATAGCTAACAATCCAAGCCCAGCTGTTAACCAAAGTTGCTGTTGTTGCCCACGAATAATTTTTCGTTGCAATGTTTTTTCTTGTTGTAACAATGCTTTCTCTTTTTCTACATCTTGTATTCGGTGACGAGTCTCCAATTCTACCACCTGTTTTATTTTAAAAGCTTGATACAAAGAATCTTTGTAAGCAATAGCTTCCTTAAAATAAATATTCGCTTTATTTGGTTGTTGATTTTGAGTGGCGGAGATTGCATAGTCATTTAGCAATTCAGAAATAAATCTAAAATCTCGGCTTTGTTTAGCCATAGCTAAGGCTTTTTCAAAATAGCTAATAGAAGCAGACCATTGCCTTTTTTGCTGCATGCATTTTCCCCAAAGGTGATAGGCATAAGCTAGCAGATATTCATTTCGACTCTCTGCTTGTGCGGAGATGGCTTTTTGTGCATATTCTATGGCTTTCTCCGTATTTTTTTGCGCTAAATAATTGTTCCCTATATTTTTATAAAAATCCCCTAAATAAGGTTTTCGATTCAAAGTTTCTGCTAAACGGATAGCCTCTAAATGAAGGGGTAAAGAGGTTTCCCAATCTTTTAGTTCCGTATAATACGTTGCAAGGTTATTGGTTAGAATCATGGTCGCATAATGATTATCCA
Organism: Saprospiraceae bacterium; assembly: GCA_023300255.1. GTDB lineage: Bacteria > Bacteroidota > Bacteroidia > Chitinophagales > Saprospiraceae > JAFMDF01. The sequence goes on from JALZWC010000143.1 coordinate 2,422, forward strand.
TCTGTTTGGTCAAGTCCAATACCTGTTGACTATAATCAATCGCTAATTCATAATCTTCAAAACCTTCCGCATATAACACGGCCATTGCGTTCAAAGCCATTGCTTGCCCTTCGATATAATCCTCTTCTTCTGCTATAGCCAATGCTTTAAATAGATAATTTAAAACAGGTTCATAATAATGGGAACGATTATATAATTGGCCTAAATATCCTAGCATTTTACTTAATACCACCTGCGAAGAGTGAGAAGGTGTATCATAGTTTTCTAAGATTTCTACAATGACTAAATTTTCCTTTAGGGCCAAGTCAAATTTACCTTGATTTCTATGGAGTAAAGTTGCCCAAATGGTAGCTACAAAGTCTTTTGTAGGAAAAGTAGACGCTTCAAAGTAAGACATAGCCGTTGATCGGTAAGCAGTGGTTACTTTTGGTCGAATACCTATCGTATTTTCTACATAATTGATGATGAATAGAATTCTTTCAAATTGGTCATCAGATTGCTCAATGCGGAGTAGTAAGCTATCGCTTTGGGCTATGGTCTGCGACCATATAGGAATACTGCAAGGGAGAAAAATGATTGAAAGTAATAGGAGTTTCCTAATTGCCATGCTTGTTACGTCAATTTTAAGAAGATTTAGCTCAAAGTAAAGAAACCATTTGAGGAAACATGGAACAATTACTAAATTAATTATCAAGGAACTTAGAAGCAATATATAAGAAAAACAGTACTTTATTTAGTTGAACTTGTGTTGATTTATAAATTTTTACAAGAAATAGATCCATAAAACGCCGTAAACACTAATATGGCTTCTTGTCACGATCTAATCTTAGTTTTTACCATTAATCAATTTTCTAAAGGGATTGGCAAAACGGACTTAGCCGAATGATAGATGGTATTTACAATTTTTTAACTACCTTTATTTCTACAATTTTAAGGGTAAGCATAGCTTTATTATTCACTCAATATCGTAATTTATTTCGTAACGAACTACCTTTTAATGGCTCCTTTTTTATGAACCATTTTAGCTTCTTACCGTTTAAACGGTGGATGAAAAACATCTTCAAAAAAACAAACGAACAAAATGAATAACCAACAAATAATTAAAAGTTTGATTATTGGTCCAACCGTTGCGATACTAGTAGGCCTAGCAGGCTCTCAATATAGCCAATTGTTCCATGGATGGCCAATTTACGGAATAGTCATAGCCTTAGCTTTTTTGATTAATTGGGGCATGTTTGTGCCAGCTTATACTTTGCAGACAGAGAAATTCTTTGATCTAACAGGCAGTTTGACCTATATAACGGTTACTTTAATAGCTCTATATTTTAGTGAAAATTTGGATCAACGTTCTCAATTATTAGGAGCCATGGTTATAATATGGGCTGTACGTTTAGGTTCTTTTTTATTCAATAGAATTTTACAAGATGGCAAGGATGATCGTTTTGATACTATCAAACCCAACCCACTTCGCTTTTTCAATGTATGGACTTTACAAGCTTTATGGGTGAGCTTAACAGCTGCCGCTGCTTTAATGGCAATCACCTCTACCCAACGAAAGACATTAGGTATTTTTGCTTTTATAGGATTAGCGGTATGGTTGATTGGTTTTCTCATTGAGGTAGTAGCGGATAACCAAAAACGACAGTTTAAAAAAGATCCTACCAATAAAGGTCGGTTTATTCAGACAGGTTTATGGGCGCGTTCTAGACACCCCAACTATTTTGGAGAAATTTTACTTTGGATTGGGGTTTTTATTGTCGCTGCGCCGGTATTGCAAGGTTGGCAATGGGTGGCTATCATTTCTCCTTTATTTGTTTTTTTGTTGTTAACAAAAATAAGTGGTATTCCTGGATTAGAGGCTAAGGCGAAAAAGAAATGGGGTGGGGAGACAGACTATGAGGCGTATAAGGCTAGTACGCCTGTATTGATTCCTAAGCTTGGGAAGCTTGTTTAGTTTTTTGATAAATCATAAATTTTACATTATACATCATACATCATATATCCATCACGTTTTGAACTAGATGGATATATGATTTATGATGTATGAAATCTGATTTATGATTTGCTGCTCTTCCTCAACCCGTGATTAAAGTATTC
>JALZWC010000144.1 GCA_023300255.1 Saprospiraceae bacterium
TTACACTCAATTGGCATCCACCCTTCGGGATCGCTCACTCAGGTAAAATATTTTTGACGCGGCCGACTTCTTTTGAGGCAAGCATCACTTTAATTCCATGTGGATGTGTGGCAGAGTTAGTTAAAATTCGTTTTACAAAGCCTTCTGTTAATTCTCCAGATCCTTGGTCTCGCTTTTGCACAATCTCTACTAGTTGGCCGATTTCAATATCACTTCTTTTTGTACCGTCTGGCATTTTTAGTTATTTGAGTGTAAAATAAAGTTGAGGTAGCGAAGGAATTCATCCGATCACTTTGGAGTGGTCGGATGAAACGTGCAGCTTGAATCGATTACCCTAAATTGGTCGACTCGATTGTCTTAGTTTATTATAAGTTTTATTCAAATAAACTTCTAGGATTATCCAAAAGTACTTGATTTATTTGGTCCATTGAAATACCAGTTTTAAGTAAACCAGGAATGATATGTTCGAAGATATTTCCAAGATGATAGTTAGCTAATACCGCTTCTAATTCCGGTACTTGTGGAATGGGCCTTCCTAGCATGTGTAAAATGAAATCATGAGATAAGTGCAATCGATCTCCAAACCCTTTTTTTACCAATCGACTAAATAAGTCGATACGTTCTGAATCCATGGGCATACCTCCGATCATTTGCAAGCCACATCTATCAAAGGCAATTCGAACACCATACTTAAAAGTAGCGAGATGGTAATCAATATCCATATTCCCTCCCATATGTCCAATCATAATCCTATTGGGATTTACGCCTAATTCCGTTAATAATTTAGCTTGATCTGGTCCCATCGTTCCTTCTTGAGTATGGGTAATGATAGGCGTATTGGTAGCGATTGCAACTCTTGCACCTGCTGTAAAAAATGCTTTTTCGTAATCTGTAATGCTATCTTTACTAGTTGCTAATTTTATTACCCCTGCTTTGACACCAGTGTCTCCAATTCCGACCGTAATTTCTTGCATCATCATTTCAAATATCTCCTCTACAATATCCGTGAAGGCAGAACGGAATTTATAATAGGCAGTTCCCCCTTCTCCTTCGTAATAAAAACCTGTTGAACAAATAATTTGAATACCGAATTCTTCAGCGACTTCTTTTAAAAAACTAGCATCTCTACCGCATTCATTGGGGGTGGCATCTACAATAGATTGCACGCCATTTGCTTTTGCTCCTTCTAGGTGCGGACGAATCTCGTCCATCGCTTTTTCACGATCCCATTTGCCAATCGTCTGATCTCCTTGAAACCCAGGATACCCAAATTGGATGTGCTCATGAATCAGTGTTTTACCTAATTGACTTGGTTGGATCGGACCTGTTACTGTGTTGATCATTTTTTTAATTTTTAGAAAGATGTTTTTGTAATGTAGCAACAGCATCCGCCATTGCTAGTGGACCTTGTTTGAATTTTGATTTTCCAAAAAAAGCATGTATAGTACCATCATAATTTTTATAGGTTACTGCTGTACCTGCCGCCGCTAGTTTATCTGCATAAGCTTTTCCTTCACTCCTAAGCGGATCAAAACCCGCTGTAAGAACGAATGCTGGAGGTAAATTACTATGATCTGTGGCTAATAGAGGAGAAAAATAAGGGAGTAAATAATCTGCTGCGGTATTCGCATAAGCAGTCCTAAAATAATCCATATCTTGAACACTCAACAAATAACCCTTTTCATATTTTTTTTGAGAAGGTCGATTAAAATTACTAACATCTGTAACTGGATATACAAGCAATTGAAAGTCAATTTTTGGCCCTTCTTCCGCCTTGGCTCTTAAACTCACGGCTGCCGCTAGATTGCCGCCTGCACTATCTCCGCCAACAGCTATGTGATCGGTATCAATGCCTATTTCTGCGCCATGTTCTGCTACCCATTTAGTGGCTAAATAAGCATCATCAATAGCGGCTGGATACTTGTGTTCAGGCGCGAGCCTATAATCAACGGAGACTACTATGATTCCAGCACCATTTGCTAAATTTTTACAATTATCGTCTGTCGTATCTAAATCACCAAAAACCCAACCTCCTCCATGAAACCAAACTAAGGCTGGTAATTTCTGGTCGGTATTGGGATAATAAATACGTACAGGTATATCTCCACTAGGGCTAGGTATTGTGGAGTTGGTTATTTTCGAAACTTGAACTTCTGGTTCAGGATATTTTTTATAAAATGCTTTGGTTTGTTTACGTTGTTCTGTGGCAGGTATGTTAAATCTGTTTACCGGTTTGAATATAAACTTTAGTAGCATTGCCTCTGAAAAATTCAATGTGCCATGAGGGGTTGTTCTCCAACTCCGAACCATTAAAAAAAGGACTAGTGCTAATGCAAGAATTAGTGACATACTGATCGTTAGAATATTCATATCTTGTTTAATTAGTTATTTTTGTTCAGTATTGGCGATAGCCGATGCGGAATAGCTACTTTCCTCTACTTTTTAGTAAGAACTAAATAATCTGTTAGAAAACCAAAAAGTTATTAACTTTTATAAGTTGTTAAAGCTGGAACTTTTAATACCTTTAGCCTAATATCGAAATTTAGTCTATGAAAAACGAACAAGTAAAATATTTATTGATTATCAATTTAGCGATGCTATGTATCAGTACCTCTGGACCATTGGGGCGCTATATCTCTCTGCCTGCGCCATTGATTGTTTGGTATAGAGCCTTTTTTGCTTTGCTGTTTTTGGGTGGGTATTGTTATTGGAAAAGATATAGTTTAAGATTCGATATTCCGAAATATGGTGGGATTATTTTTGCCTCAGGGGTATTGATGGCTACCCATTGGATCACTTATTTTTATGCGCTCAAATGGTCAAATGTAGCCATTGGAATGTTAGCGTTATTCACCTACCCAATAATGACGACCTTACTGGAACCTCTATTTTTAAAAACGAAATTACAATCGGTACACTTATTTTTAAGCGCTTTTATATTGGTAGGTATTTATTTTTTAGTGCCTTCCTTTGATTTTAGAAATACGGAAACACAAGGCTTACTTTTAGGTTTAGTTTCTGCGTTATCGTATGCGATTAGAAATATAATTTTAAAAAAGCATATTAGGGAATTTAATGGATCGGTCGTATTATTCTATCAAGTAATTATTACTGTTGTATTATTATTACCCGTCTTTATGTTTTTTGAAAACGATTGGCAAATGGTCCAATCACAATTACCTTTTTTAATATTTCTAGGATTAATTACTACCGCTATTGGGCATACTTTATTTTTAAATAGCTTTAAACATTTTTCCATAAGTACGGCTAGTATAATTAGTAGTATGCAACCTGTTTTTGGTATTGTGTTGGCAATTATATTTCTTCAGGAATTTCCTAATTGGAGAAGTATTGTTGGTGGGATGATTATCCTATCTTCTGTAATCATTGAAAGTCGAAGGTCTCTGAAATGATAAGCGTGTAAAACAAAGTTGGGGCTATTTCAACCCAATTAATCCGATCACTTTCATTGGTTGGACCAAGTTGCATGTTTCATCCGATCTCTGGAAGTGGAATGTCGTCAACTTGAGAAAAGTAAGACAGGATAGTCACAGTTAGTAACTGCGATTTCATACGATTACCTAATAATCATATAAGATCGAATAAAGTAATAAAGTATCACTACTAAGACCAATTCCATCGTCTTTAATCCTTGTACGATCGATGGTTGAAGTTTGTAACTTCAATCTTATATT
>JALZWC010000145.1 GCA_023300255.1 Saprospiraceae bacterium
AAGTTGGGTTAGTCATTTTTCTGTCTTAGGAAGCCAAAAAACTAGTGCATAGCAGGGCTACGGACTCTTTTTTTGGCTTTCTAAGACTGGAAAAGGGCAGGCCAAGTTGAGACAGCTATTATTTCGTCATTCCTTAGTAGAATTCGTAACTTTTGTTTGCGAAAAAAGCAATAAAAAGTCTAAAAGATTACTGCGGTAATATATGGAAAATTCAGCATTAAGTAAGATTAAAAAAAGAGAAGTAGATAAATTGACCGAATTGACCGAATTGATAGAAGCATACCTCCAGCCCCATTTGCAAAAAATGTTTTTAAAAAAAAATTAACCTGTAACCTACTGTAAAATATAGGTTTTCCGTTCTATTTAGATTTATTTTTTAATAGTGTTTGTAACACACTTCTTATTCTGTTGTCTAATTTTCGTAAAAAAGATATTCAATCTTTTGAATAGAAATTATATCAATTTATTAAAAAAATTAAAATCATGGGAAAGTTAGAAGGAAAAGTAGCAGTTATCACAGGTGGTAGTAGTGGTATGGGACTTGCAACAGCACAAGAATTTGTCAATCACGGAGCTAAAGTAGTTATTTTTGGTAGAGGCCAAGAAGCACTAGATACAGCGACGGCACAATTAGGAGCCAATAGTCATGCTATAAAAGGGGATGTTACCAATTTAGCAGATTTAGATCGTTTGTACTCTGAAACTAATTCTAAGTTTGGCAAGATAGATGTTTTATTTATCAACGTAGGTCAAGGAAAATTAGCACCTATTGCAGATACAGATGAAGCATTTTTTGACAGTATGATTGATGTGAACTTTAAAGGTTCTTATTTTTCATTACAGAAAGCTATAGCTCATTTAAGCCCTAAGGCATCAGTAATCATCACGACTTCTTGGTTAAACGAGATAGGCTTTGGTGGTAGTAGTTTATTAAGTGCTAGTAAAGCAGCCTTACGTTCTCTTGTTCGAGTAGCAGCAGCAGAATTAGCAGCTACTGGCATTAGAGTGAATGCTGTAAGTCCTGGTCCAATTGGTACTCCTTTCTGGGGTAAGATTGGTTTGCCTGAAGATGTACTTTCAGGAGCAGCAGAAGCGATTACTGCACAAACTGCTTTGAAGCGTTTTGGTACGCCAGAAGAAGTGGCTAAAGTGGTCTTGTTTTTAGCGTCAGATGATTCTTCCTATGTTATTGGAGAAGAAATTGCGGTACATGGCGGTATCAACGCAGTATAGTTTGAATTAGAAAAGAGAACAGAGAGTAGAGAATAGAGATAAATTCGTTTACAAATGACAGAATTTCGTTGAATGAAAATAGATTCGTTCTCTGCTCTCGCTTCCCCGCCCGCCTGACGGCAGTCGGGCGGGGAAGCTCTCTATTCTTCTAAAATACCAATCTAGAATTAGATAACAACGAAAGAATAAGTTTACTACTTTATTAACAATTGCAACTTATGGATAATCCATTTTCGGAACAATATTCAGATTATAAAGACATTAAACTAGTTCGTCTAGGTACAAAAGGAGATAAAAAAGCCTTACAAAACTTGATTGTTCGGCATCAACTCTTTGTGTATAATTTGGCTTTAAAGATGACGAACAATACCGAAGATGCGGAAGACTTAACGCAAGAAGTTTTTATAAAAGCAATTACCAGCTTGTCTAAATTTGAAGGTAAAAGCAATTTTAGAACCTGGTTATATCGGATTACGGTGAATCATTTTTTAAATTCAAAAAAACGAAAATCTGAATACAGTGTAGTTAATTTTGAAAGTTACTTTAATTCTATTGATAGAATGCCTAACGCTGATTTAAATAAGCAAGAGGAAAACGAATTAAAGGAAACGATTGAAGAGTTAAGAATAAACTGTACAACTGGTATGTTAATGTGTTTGTCCAAAGAACAGCGCATGGTTTATATTTTAGGAGAATTATTTGATATTGGTCATAATTTAGGTGGAGAGATCTTAGAAATTTCAGCTGGAAATTTCAGAATAAAACTCATGAGAGCAAGGAAGGATTTATACCAATGGATGAATAAAAAATGCGGCTTAGTTAATAAAGATAATCCGTGTCGTTGCTCAAAAAAAACAAAAGGTTATATCAAAGCAGGAAAAGTAGATGCTGATAATTTACAGTTTAATACTAGATACCGATCTAAAATAAAAAAATTTTCTCAAGAAAAGGCTGTTGACATTACTAATACAGTCGACGAATTAAATAGAAAAGTATTTAAAGAGCACCCGATGCAAGATCCTATAAAGGCATCAAAAATCATCAATGAAATTTTTAATGATGACCTTATAAAATGGATGATTAAACTTTAAAGCGATTTAAAATAGTAATTAAGAGATGAGCAAATTTAGTAACATTCTGTTTTCAACTATCCTTTTAACTATTATTACTTTTACTATTTGGTCTTTTACGCCGAGTCTAGCTCTTGAGCCAAAACCTACCATTCCTACTAAAAACGATCGTTTAAAAGATAGTCTTTTTAATGCCTATTGGTATTCTGGTAAAGCAGAGATAAAAACTTATAACCTAAGCCAAGCTCGTTATGGAGAATTGCATCAAGGAAGAGCGACTGTTATTTTTGTTGCCCAACCTTTTTTAAAAAAGAAAGGAGTTAAACCAGATAACTTTAAGAAATCAAGTGACCGTATTCCTGTATTAAAAATGAATCTGTTAAAAAAGTTTGGTACGGGTATCTACCCATACTCAATGATGCTATCTACATTTACCCCATTAAAAGAACCACAAGGCTTAACTAAAGCATCAGCTTCTGGACAAGAATGGTGTGGACATATTTTTTCTCAAATGAATAAAAGAAAAAATCATTACGATGTAGTGTCCTATTCTTATTTTGAATCAGAAGGAGATAGCCAATTTGAACTTCCAACTATTTTTACGGAAGACGAAATTTGGTCTCGTATTCGTCTAGATTATAAAAACTTACCTCAAGGAGAAATAGATATTATTCCTGGCTTATATTACACAAGGTTAGAACAACACAAATTCAAAGCCGAAAAAGCAAACGCTACGCTTCATATAGATAAAACAGAATCCATTTATACGCTAAGTTATCCGGAAAGAAAAAGAACCTTGGCGATTACTTTTAATACGGCGTTTCCTCATGAAGTTATAAGATGGGAAGAAACCTATGCAGACAAGAGAGCACCAAATAAAAGATTAACAACGACCGCTATTTTAGATCAATCTAAAAATATAGATTATTGGAACTATTCTGCTGAAAAACACAAAAGTATAAGAAAGGAACTTGGTGTTCCTTATTAGGTAGACATAACAATCCTTCCAGATAATATTGATGGATAATAGGATAAAATGGAAATGATTACTTCGTTAGAATTTATGAGACATAAGGACAAGTAGGAATAACCTGAAAACTATAGATTTAAAATCCATAGATTCAATTAGTCGGACTGAAAGTCCTCACAGCTTTTTGGCTTTAGCCGAAAGCTGCAAAACATGATGACGATACTTCGTACAACATACTTAGGAATGACGAAAGAATAAATTACACAGTTAGGCAAAGAGTAAGAATAAATTAGCCATTTTAACCTGCCCAGCAAGCCCGTCCGCTTTGCGGTTCACTTGCTCTGCAAGCTCATCCTCTAAGAAG
>JALZWC010000146.1 GCA_023300255.1 Saprospiraceae bacterium
ATCATGTACAGCAAAATTCTGTAACTGTCTGAATCAGAATTTACAGGATAGCAGAATTGAGAGAATTTCGAGCGGATCAAGTACAGCAAAATTCTGTAAATTCAAAAATTCCGTAAATTCTGATTCAGACAGTTTACAGCATCAAGTACAGCAAAATTCTGTAAATTCAAAAATTCCGTAAATTCTGATTCCAACAGTTTACAGCATCAAGTACAGAAAAATTCTACAAATTCAAAAATTCCGAAAATTCTGATTCCAACAATTTACAGCATCATGTACAGCAAAATCCTACAAATTCTACAATTCCGAAAATTCTGATTCAAACAACATTTCATCACACCACCTCAAAAGCCACCATCCCCAAAGGAGGAAAAGTAACACTCAAAGAATAATCTCGCCCATGCCAAGGAATTGCCTCAGCAGTTAGAACACCTTCATTCAGCGCACCGCTACCATTATACTTGACAGCATCTGTATTCATTACTTCTTTCCACTGTCCGCCGTTAGGAACTCCTATTCGAAAACCAGTACGAGTAATAGGCGTAAAATTACAAACAACTACTTGAGCTTTATGATCTGCTTGACCTTTTCTAAGATAGGCGATAAAGCTATTCTCGTTATCTTGATGTTCAATCCATTCAAAACCAGACTGTTCAAATTGTTGGTCGTATAAGGCAGGTGTGTTTTTATAATAAGCGTTTAAATCTTTGACTAAAGTTTGAACACCCTTATGTATAGGATCTTGAGTTAACCACCATTCCACCCCTCTTTCTATAGTCCATTCCGATGTTTGACCAATCTCTCCGCCCATAAAAAACAACTTGGTGCCAGGATGTGTATACATATAGCCAAATAGCAATCGTAAATTAGCAAAACGTTGCCATTTATCACCTGGCATTCTATCTATTAGTGCACCTTTTCCATGGACTACTTCATCGTGGGATAGTGGAAGCATAAAGTTCTCCGTAAAAGCATAAACCATACTAAAGGTGACTTTTCCTTGATGGTATTTTCTATTAATGGGATCTTCTTGGAAAAACTTTAAAGTATCATGCATCCAGCCCATCATCCATTTTTGACCAAAACCTAAACCACCAGTATAGGTAGGCCTAGAGACGCCTGACCAATCTGTCGATTCTTCGGCAATAGTTATGGTATCAGGAAAATGTTCATAGACTGCAATATTAAAATCTTCTATAAATTTGATGGCTTCATAATTTTCATTTCCACCATGCTCATTCGGAACCCATTCTCCAGCTTCTCTGGAATAATCTAAATAGAGCATGGATGCAACAGCATCTACTCGTAACCCATCAATATGAAATTTATCTAACCAAAATAAAGCATTGGAAATTAAAAAAGAACGGACCTCATTTCTACCATAGTTAAAAATGAGACTTGTCCAATCGGGATGAAATCCTTTTCTAGGGTCTTCATGTTCATAAAGTGCCGAACCATCAAATTTGCCTAAACCATGCTTATCTTCTGGAAAATGAGAAGGGACCCAGTCTAGTATAACGCCTATCCCCGCTTGATGGAAAGCATCTACTAAGTGCATAAATTCTTGTGGCGAACCAAATCTGCTTGTAGGTGCAAAGTAGCCGGTAATTTGGTATCCCCATGAAGGAAAGTAGGGATGTTCCATAACGGGCATAAATTCAATATGCGTAAAGCCCATTTCTTTGACATAGGTGACTAGTTCGTCAGCTAACTCTGTATAACTTAAAGACTTATCTGCGGCTACTTTTTTCCAAGACCCCATATGTACTTCGTACACTGAGTAGGGTTGAGCTTGGCCTGTTTTTTCTTTTCTTGACTGTAACCATGCCGCATCATTCCATTTATAGTCTAGATTCCAGGTGATAGACGAAGTATTTGGAGGAACTTCCCAAAAGTTAGCAAATGGATCTCCTTTTTCAAGCTCTTCTCCATAATAAGTCGTTAAAGCGTACTTATATAACTCCCCTTTTAAAACACCAGGAAGGAATCCTTCCCAAATCCCAGAAGAGTCCCATCTAGGAGAAAGTTGATGAGCAGATTTGTTCCAATTATTAAAATTGCCTATTACAGATACTTGTTTGGCACTGGGAGCCCAGACGGCAAAATAAGTACCAACTTGATTATCAACAGTTATGGCATGATTACCAAATTTTTCGTACAATTTGAAGTGTTTACCTGCTCTAAATAATTGGATGTCAAAATCCGTTAGTAAAGAATGAGGAATTACTACTGACATATTTAGGGATCTTTTAGTTAAGTAACTAGGCAGAAAGAGAAAATATTTTCTTTATAAACAAGTACTTAATGCTTGTTTTTAATAGATTATCAAATCATTATGCATATAGAAGAAAACCATAAAAAATGAAGTGATGTGTTCTAGTTGTAAAAATTGACAATAATATGTACTTTTATCGAAGTCGATACTATAGACTACACACTAATATAAAGAAAACTAAAAATAAGTTAAACTTTGATGTTTTTATTTCTTTTGTAAAAGAATAAAAAAATTAGAGTAAGATACACTTATATTTTAAAGTTTCTAGGTTGTTATATAACCAGTTTTAATACTATGAGAGCTTTTCTGATTGGCTTACTGTGCCTCTTTTTATGGAGTACAGTGGCAAGATCAATATATGTATGTATATTGAAAAAAGAATGTCCCGTTCACAATGTGAACACTCCTTCGGAGTCTAACCGACTTACTAATCTATCGCTTCTGGATGGGGATACCCCCATATTAGATAATTACGAACAATTTTCTTTTGATATAGAAAAAAGCTTGCCTGAATTGTCAATAGACAACAAAAATTATTTGAATGGTGTTGCTGCCTATTTGAAAAACAATCCAGATAAAAATCTTAAGATAACAGGTTTATATCGTCCTTCCGAAAAGTCGATCCAACAAGGTATATTTGAAAATTTAGGACTCGCTAGAGCTAATTCCATAAAAAATCTATTGATTCAGAGAGGAGTTGATAAGTCTAGAATCTTTTTAGACTATAATATGGGAGAAGAATCTTTATCCACACCTTTGTCTTTTAGCATGTTTTCTGCTATACCTAATGAAATGAGTGATAACGAAGAAGGTATTATCAATGCACAATATAGCTTTGATAATATGGTATTTTCGGATGCTAATTTCGAAATTAACTCTGCGGTATTTACTCCGGGGCCAGCTTTTCTTAATTGGGCAGATTCTGTTCAAGTATACCTGAGGGAAAACCCTAAGAAAGCTTTTCAAGTTATCGGACATACAGATAATACAGGACCAGCACAGTATAATAAAGAATTAGGGCTAGAAAGAGCATTAGCTGCAAGACGCTTTTTTAAAGAAAAAGGTGTTGAAAATAAAATGCAAGTAATGAGTATGGGCGAGAAGCAACCTATTGCTAGTAATGTAACAGCAGAAGGAGAACAAAGAAATAGAAGAGTTAATTTTATTATTAAGTAATCCCCAAGGAATACATTCCTTTTAGGCAATTTATTAATTTAAATTTCCTTATTTGAAAGTCTATTCAACTAATTATTAACATATGAATTTTTTAAGACATCTATTTACAGAATTAAATTCAGAATATAGCTATTACCTATACACATGGATGATAGGATCCTTCTTAATTGGTTGGATAGCGCGTTACTTCTTAGCTAGAAGCAAGCAGAAAGGATTGAATGTAGCCCTAGACAAATCAAAATTAGAACTTAAACAGTCTAAGAAACAACAGACGGCCTTGGAGGGTAAATATGATTTGAAAGAAGCGGATTACAAAAAAGCTTCTTTAGAGTTAAAAGATAAGAATACATTGGTAGAGTCTTTAGGGACCGAAAAGCGACAGATGAGCACTCGGTTAAAATCTACTTTAGGTGATTTTGAGAAAGTGAAAGTGGAGCATACGCAAACCACTGCTAGATTAGAAGAATTAAATGACCAAATTCTAGGTCTGAGGACAAAAAATTCACAACTGAACACAGAGATTCAGCAAAGTAATCAGACGATTAACCAGTATGCGGATACTCAATCTTCGGCAGAGGAACAACAAGAATTAAGAAATATTATAAAAAGACTCCAAGGGGAAAACTTGACGCTAAAGAAGCAATCTAGCAGTATATCTGCTGCTGTACCTGTTGCCGTTACGAATGAAGCCTATGAAGCTAAATTGGCGGATGCTAAAGCACAGATTGTTGAATTGGAAGAAGGCAAGGAGGCGTTATCTAATTCTTTAAGTACCTTAGTGGAGCAGAATGAAGCGATGCAAGAGCAATTGGATCAGTTACCACAATATGAAGAAGGAAACGCTGCATTGAATGCTAGTATTCTGCAATTGATTGAACAAAACGATGCGTTAAAGGCACAAGTAGATAATTTAAATCAGTATGAATCTGGAAACGATATTTTGAATTCAACTATTTCCCAGTTAATAGAGGAGAATGATTCTCTTAAAGTAAATACACCTACCGAAGCGAATGCGGTTGTTTCTGCGATTCCTACGACTATGAGTTCGGAAGAGCTAGATACAGAACAGGCCAAAGCAGAAATTCGAGCAGCTATTGGCAAGCAAATATCTGCAGTAGGAGCTTCTGAAAAAGATGATTTGAAGAAGATCAACGGTATCGGTCCCTTTATTGAAGAAAAATTAAATGATTTAGGAATTTACTCTTTTCAACAGGTCAGTCAGTTAGATGGATTATTGCCAGTATTAACCACTGCTATCGAATTCTTCCCAGGAAGAATAGAACGAGATGA
>JALZWC010000147.1 GCA_023300255.1 Saprospiraceae bacterium
TACATAAGAAAAGAGCAGAGAATAGAGAGCAGAGAATAGAGATAAATTTCGCTTAAAAAATGACCAAATTTCGTTGTTTGTAAACGAAACCTGTCTCTACTCTCTATTCTCTGCTCTCTGTTCTAGTTCACATGTATAGTAGTATGACACATTTGGGCAGATTTTTGCAAAGTATACCTTGTTAAGACTGTTTATTATTTATTGCAGTCTTTTCTAATACCTCCTCCCCCCAAATGTATTCCTCTTAAGATATTGGACCTTTTTAATAAGTCAGCGTTCAAATCGTCTTTTCAAGACTATATTTTCCTTCCCCCTATTTTCATTATTAACACCTTGGTGCTCATTTTTTTAGACGGCAGTGGATATTATGATCAAGCATGTAAATCATATTTATCTCTAGAGTCAGTCAATTATGGTGAAATCTGCTTACAAAACACAGAGATTATTTACCAATTATATTGGTAGTAAGATAATTGCACTGATTATTACCATTCTCCTATTGTCCATATCTATCCATGCACAAACCTATGAGGATGGAAGTTTAGTTCAAAAACCAAATGGCTCTTCTCTAAATATTTCCGTTCCTTCGAATACTAATGTTGGAGATTTCCTCTTAACCGTTTTTCATAGCGATTATACTGGAATACCTGCTGATATATCTTTTTCTCCAGGTTGGATATTACTTGATGAAGGAACTGCTACGATCAATACAGGTACTTCTAAGGTTTATTATAAAAAAGTACTTCAATCAGACCCTAATTCCTATGTCTTTAATTACCCTTCAGGCGTAGATGCTTTTGCTCAAATGGTAAGATATTCAGGCGTAGATTTTTCAGCTATTGGATCTCATGCGCACGACTCTCCAACAAGTGCTCCGTATAATATTGCTCCTGCGACGGCTATCTCTTATACCCCTACTAAAATAATCAGAATACTAAGAGGAAATGGAGCAGGTACGTTTCAAAGCGCTAATATACCAGCTGGTTATAGCCTTGTTGGAAGCTACAATGTATTTGGAAAGTCTATCACAATGATAGATGCGCCAATTACAGTTGTTGGTAATCAAGATACCTTAACAGTACCTCATTCTGTAACCAATACAGCTTATAGAAATTCTTCTATTGTTATAAGGGGCATCGCTACTAACCCTAATTCTCCTTCTCAAGGAAATGAAAGTATTTCTATCAATGAAGATACTTCGGTTGACGTTGACGTTAACGTTCTTTTAAATAATACTGATCTAGATGGAGATATTGTTAGCTTAAATGCATTAACCACAGCTACCAGCCAAGGTGGAACAATTAGCTATACTATGGTAGACAGTATGTTGAACTATCTTCCTCTTATAAATTTTAATGGAATTGATACTGCCTTTTATACAGTTTGTGATGATGCTACACCTATTAGGTGTGTTGAAGATAGTATTTTTATTGCGGTACTACCTGTTAACGATCCTCCAACACAAGGTAATGAATATGTGGGTTTATGTTTAGGGGCAAAGACTACAATTAATCTTTTGGCTAATAATATAGATCCTGATGGAGATGTAATATGGTTATCTGGTTCTTTAAGTAGAGGACCAAGTGCTAATACTTATATCTATAATGCGAGTGATAGCTTCCTTATTTATACTGCTTCCTCTTCCTATTTAGGAATTGACACTGTTTTATATGATGTTACTAATAACAACAATGAAGTAGTAAAAGATACCGTATTTATAACTATTGGTAGCGCTGATCCTCTCCTAGACTGTGACGGAGACGGAGTTGCAAATGGACAAGAAAATATCGATGGTACCGACCCAAACGATCCTTGTGATTATCAAGGAATTGTACTTTCTAGTACGTCTTTGTTAGGTATTTGTGAAGGGACTACTATCTTTTTTAATAATCAATCGCTTACAACAGGTGGCTTTTATAGAGATACTTTAAGTAATGTCTCTGGCTGTGATAGTATTATAACATTAAATTTAATAACAATATTTGGGGAAAGCGTTACGCTAAATGAAACGATTTGTAATGGAGAGAATTATTTGCTTAATGGAACAACTTATACTACAGGTGGCACCTATATTCAAAATTTAGCAGCAGTAACTGGCTGTGATACTATCGTTACATTAAATCTAACGGTTGATTCAATCAAAACTACTATTCTTAATGAATCGACCTGTAATGATGGTTTTGGTTATGTATTTAATGGAATAAGCTATAATACAACGGGTAGCTATACGGCGAACTTGCTGACAAGTACTGGCTGCGATAGTATAGTTACATTAAACTTGACGGTGCATCCAGCGGTAAGTACGACAATAAAGGAAACGATCTGTGATGATATTAGCTATGCCTTTAATGGAACAAGCTATAATACGACAGGCAGCTATAAAGAGAACTTGTTGACAAGTACTGGCTGCGACAGTACAGTTATATTAAACTTGATTGTGCATCCAATTAAAGGAACGATTGTAAATGCACAAATTTGTGATGATATTAGTTATACCTTTAATGGAACAAACTATAATACGACAGGGATCTATACAGTGAACTTGTTGACAACAGAAGGTTGCGATAGTGTGGTTACCTTAAACTTGACAGTAGCTCCCACACTGACTACAACACTAACGGAGTCGATCTGCGATAA
>JALZWC010000148.1 GCA_023300255.1 Saprospiraceae bacterium
AATATACCTTTGGCTCCTCAAAAAGACAAATGGTTACGGGTAAGTGCTCAGTTTTATACCCCTCAAAAAGAATGGGATATTTGGCGAATGACTCAGTTAATTGTTCAGTTTAAAAAACAAGATCAAGTTATCAAAAGTCGAATGATTCGAGTGCAACGTCAAGTTGAAGAACGCGCCTGGCAAACTAACTGGACAGATATGAAAATACCTAACGAAAATTTTGATACCTTATCTATTCTTTTTTGGAATGCGGGAAGCACTAAAACACTATTCATTGATGATTTAACAGCGGAAGTATATGAAGCCAAATAGTCGTGTATAAAACAACTCCCCTCAGAGTATTTAAATCAAAAATGTATCCAGTACCCACATCTAACAACTACGGAGTAGTTGAACATGAATAACCTCGGGTGAAACCCAAGGTACGTATATAGGTATATAGAAGTACATCAGAGATAGTACATCTGAATGTCCACACCCAACAACTACTCCATAGTTCCTTAAAAAAGGTTTAAATAATGGCAAAGTTAGATGCAAAGACCTTATCTTATCGTTATAAACGGTCATGATTTAACGATATTCGTTCAAGAAAAATAATTACTCAATGTATTACCATATACTTATTAAATGGCTCTCTTTTTTTCTTCTATTCCAACTCTACAGTCTAAATGTAACTGCACAATGGGAAGGGATTATCTATGACGATACGATTTATCAAGAAAATATTCATTCTATAAAATTTCATTTACGAGGTTTTCCTTTAACAATGCCGATTTTAGATTTAGACTCAAGAGCTACTTTAGAACTAAGTTTTGATGACTTAAACGCAGATCTGAGCAACTATTATTATACAATTCTTCATTGTAATTCTGATTGGACCCCCTCAACATTGAACACCTTGGAGTTTTTAAAAGGCTTTGATGAAGAAGAAATCCGAGACCCCAATTTTTCCTTTAATACACTGACAGAATACACTCACTTTCAATTACAAATTCCGAATCGGAATATGAGTTGGACAAAGTCAGGAAATTATATTCTACTAGTATATGATGAAGATAAAAATCCAGTTTTAACAAGGCGATTTTTAGCAGTGGAACCACTAGTTCGTATTGATGTGAATATGACTCGACCTGCTTCCATGAAAAAATTTAAAACACACCAAGAATTAGATTTTAAAGTCTCCTTTGAACGGCTAGAGGTAAAAGAACCAAAGACAGAAATCAAAGCAACAATCATACAAAATGGTCGATGGGACAATGCCATAAAAGACATCCCACCTTATTTCTTATATGACGGCGAAGTTGTTTTTGATTATCAAGACAAAATCAGTTTTCCAGCAGGAAAAGAATATCGTTTTATAGACTTAAGAAGTTTTGAGTTCAGAGCAGAAGGCGTCGCTGCTATTGAAGAGTATCAGGATGTATATGAAGTAACCTTGCATCCTGATCCTATAAGAGCATACGAACCTTATTCCTTTATCAGAGATATAAATGGTGGCTTCACTATAGAAAATTTACATAGGAATATTGATGAATTAGAAAGTGATTATGCCATGACTTTGTTTTCTTTAAAAAAGAGTGTTCCTTACCAAGATGCAGAAGTATATCTCTTTTCAAAGGTGACGGACTGGAGAATTCAGGAACCTTACAAAATGACTTATAATGAAGAATTGGGAGGTTATCTATTAGACATTTTATTAAAGCAAGGTTTTTATAATTATAGTTTTGCCGTAGTAAAAGATAAGCCCAAAACTATTGATCTATCTCATACAGAAGGGAATTGGTTTGAAACAGAAAATGACTATACTATTTTAATTTATTATCGCACTTTTGGCGACCGCTATGATAGATTAGTTGGAGCTTATACTTTCAATTCTTCTTTACGAAATTAACAATTGTAACCAACTACTTCAACTATGGATAAGAATGCCCTAATAGTTTTTATAAAAAATCCAGAACTAGGAAAAGTAAAAACTCGCCTAGCCAAAACAGTCGGTAACGAAAGAGCACTAGCTATCTATAAAGCCTTAATGGGTCATACAAGAAATATAGCATTGGCAGTTTCTACAGATCGCTTATTATTCTATAGCCAAGAAATACATCCAAACGATAAATGGTCAACCGATGATTTTAAAAAGCATCTACAAGCTACAGGAGATTTAGGAACAAAAATGAAAACAGCTTTTCAACAAGCTTTCCAAGATCATCAGAAAGTGGTCATTATTGGCAGTGATTGTGCCTCGCTCACACCTGCCATTGTTGAAGTCGCATTTCGTCAATTAGAAGAACACTCTTTTGTCATTGGCCCTGCATTAGATGGTGGTTATTATTTATTGGGTATGAACCAATATGCTCCTAGTGTTTTCGATGACATAGCATGGAGCACGGCTAGTGTATTGAAAGATACTAAGCAACGGGTTAAGGATTTGGGATTAGATTATGTGCTTTTACCAGCCTTGTCAGATATTGATTATGAGGAAGATTGGGATAAGTATGGATGGGATGTGTAAAACTCTATTCTATATATAATTATTCACCTTACTTAAAAACTAGTACTATGAAATTTAGACAGGACTTAATAAAATTCAGCATTGGCTTATTTGTAGGGATGAGTTTATTCGAGGTAATTATGAAAGGAAATATAGAGACTAAGACGCTCATTGGTAATGCGATTGGCGCTATCCTTGGCGGTATTGTATATGCCTATTGGACTAATCGGAGGACACGGCATGAGATTTTTCAGAAGAAGAGGTAGAAGATAGACTTCCTTTAATTTCGAAGTCGGCTTATTTAAGTGCTACTTATTTTTAGCTCTATAAGTATCTGTTTGGCTATGGCAGTTAGGACATATCATCAATAAATTTTCTAATAGATGATTCGTTCTATCTCCGTTTTCATGGTGTAATTCCATGTTTAGAGGAGCACCGTTCCAGGCTTCTATTCCACTACTTATAAAATTTAATTGTATCCAAGATAACGCTAGCGCAATGGCTCCGCCTTGTACCTCCTATCCATAAGGCTTCGCCTTATAGAAAAAAACACAAAACAATCTATTTGTAAACTATTAGACTTACTTTATAAAACGGTGAAATGGAAGGTAAAACCTTCTTTGATAGGAGACACAAGGCACAGCCTTTGCGCCAGCAAAGAAAGTAGTCGTATCCAACATAAACAAATTTGCGTTGAATACTAGCTATTGCATAGACCTGATACATCTTTTCTGATTTAGGCATAAAAAAAGCCCAACAATCTTACGATTGTTGAGCTTTGGTGGTACCCGAGGCGGGACTTGAACCCGCACGCTCCGAAAAGCACAGGATTTTCTTACC
>JALZWC010000149.1 GCA_023300255.1 Saprospiraceae bacterium
TTTTTTAGCATTCCTTAGAAGAAAAAATGTCTAGCTTAAAACGACCAATTTATTCTTACATTTTGCCTAACTTCAAGATATACAAATATTTTGACCAAAAAGATTAAATCGTGATTTTGGTTGCTTTTTAAAATTTAATTAACTTGTTATTGAATGGTTTATTGCATTTTCTTTTAATTTATTAAAAACAGTAACAGTTCCTCCCTGATGATCTAACAGATAGTTCTTATTGATAGATCCCATAGATTGTCTATACTCTATATTAACTAATTGCTTTTCTAGATATAAAAATTGTGCTTGATTAGATACCATTGCTACGCCACCAAGACTTATTAGTGCTTTCGCTTCTTCGAATTTTTGATATTTAGGGCCTATAAGAATAGGTACACCAAATATAGCAGGTTCCAATATATTATGAATTCCTGTGTCAAAACCTCCACCAATATAGGCAAGATCTGCATAGCGGTAAAGTTGACTTAATATTCCAATAGTATTGATTATTAATGTGTTATTGTTGTTTAAGGTTTTATTATCACGAATTACCTCCGTGTACAATTGAGTTTCGGGTAATAATTGTTGAATTTGCTGAATCGTTTTTTGATCTACTTCATGTGGTACAATTAGTACTTTCCAAGTAGTATTATTTTGAAGGAAGGGAAGTACCAGCTCTAAATCCTTCCGATGTGGACTTCCAATTATAAAGAGTAAATCCTGTTGTTTAAACTGTTCTATTATAGAAAAATTGGATGCTGTTTGAGCAATATTAATGACCCGATCAATTCGTGGATCACCTGCAACACTGACATTGGTAATTCCAAATTGTGCTAATAGCACCTTTGAGGAATTTTCTTGGACAAATAAATGAGAGAAACTTTGTAATATTTTAAGATACCAAACGCCATACCATTTGAAAAATAATTGATTGGATCGAAAATGTCCAGCAATTAAATAAGTAGGAATGTTTTGAGCGGCTAGGGTAGATAGATGATGATACCAAAATTCATATTTTACAAATAAAACATATTTCGGTTGTAAAAGCTCAACTAATTGAGTTGCATTTTTTCTAGTATCTAAAGGTAAATAATACACATAATCCGTTCCTTTGAAATGAGATCTCGTTTCATATCCAGAAGGAGAAAAGAAAGTCAATACTATTTTCTGATCAGGTTGAGTTTCTTTGATGCGTTCCATCAATGGGCGACCTTGTTCATACTCGCCAAGAGAGGCACAATGAAACCATACAACTTGACCTGGCGCTTCCTTAAACGTCTGCTGAATATGTGTAAATAAATTTTGTCTACCATTTATCCAAGCCTTCGCCTTAGGCTGCCATAGCGCTGCTATGCTTATACCTAAGCGATACAATTGAATAATAATATTGTAGAGGAATAGATTGATAAGTTTTATTATTTAAGTAGGCGGACATAATTAAACGTAATATTTTAACCACATAGATACATAGGTCACATAGGTTCTATGTGACCTATATACCTATGTGGTAAAAAAAAATATATTGTGTCCTGTATTTTTCCAAGCACTTACTTACTTGCTAAATTTTGCCTTTTTGACCAACATACCATTTTTAATTCTGGGCATAAAATAAGTAGATTTAGGTGGAAGCAATTGCTGTTGATCAGACATATTGATAAAGGCCTCTATTTGAATAGGATATAGTTGAAAACCAATCGTTTCTGGATTTTTCATGATAGCTGTTTCTATACCTATCAGACCGCTTGTTCCTTCTTGATAGCTTATCCTTTTATCTGTGCGAACATCTGTTATACCTACTATTTTTTCCAAAACGAAATCGTTCAATAGTTGAACATCCAATAAATTAGATTTATTGTATTTAGTAGATAGCAAAGCGTTTTTCCATCGTGCCTGATACCATTTTTGATTAAGAAAAAACATAAAAGTAAATTTTTTCTTAGGGGAGGTTGGCACTTCCATTAGCTTGATAGTAGCATATTCTGATAATGCTGTCAAAAAAGCTTCTGGAGTAAGTCGGTCTAAGACTCTGACGACTCTGTTAAAGGGATAAATTTTTAATTGATTAGAATCGAATAAAGCGACTAATATATGTCCAAAATCGAAAGAGGTTTGTTTTTGTTGAAAGCGATCCTTCAATAAGCGCATCGTAGCGGCTCTATGATGACCATCAGCAATATATGTTTTTGACACTTGTTCTTTAAAGAGTTTTTGTAAAGTATCTAATATATGAGGTTGATCTATCTTCCAATATTCTTGAATTTCGGAAGTGGTTGTTAAGTGGACCTTACGAAAAACGGGATTTTGCTCTATATAAGACTGGAGTATTTGATTGATTTGAGGAATAGCAGAATAGGATAATAAAACAGGTTTTATATTTGCCTGACGCCCTAATAACAATTGAGCAGTCTTTTCTTCTTTGCTAGCAATGGTCAGTTCGTGTCGTAGGATGTTTCCATCAGTGTATTCACTGACAGGAATCGTACCTATTAGACCTGTAAAGGTGCCGTTGGGCGTATGAATACGATTAATAAAGAGCCCCTTTAATGGTAATTCTTTAAAAAAACCGCCTTTTTGAAAATCTACATATTTTTCCTTAACATCACTAAAAAAAGTATCTTTCGAGTGAATTCTATCTAGATCTGGATAACATGCTTGGAATGGAAAAATGTCCATTGAATTATTCTGTGTCTTTAACTATTTTAACTTCTCGTACAAAAGTAGTAAATCAAATTTTACTTTATTGTAGAGAATGGTATATTTATGGTTTTAGAATTTGTTTTAAATGATTTTGTAGAGAATAACGACATGTTATCAACGTAGTTGATACTATTTGTGTAATCTCTACCACTAATGCACGAATTTAAATACTAATTCACGAATTTCAGGAGCGAGTTATACACAAAAATTAGTGTATTCGTTTCTAATTAACGTGAGTTTTGGATAAGTGCAAGGTCTGGAAGACCGACTCTGTTTGTAGAAAACATTGATAAATCCTTGCAAACAAAGGTCTGGAAGACCGACCCCGTTAAATATAGAAAAACAAACGGGGTCGGTC
>JALZWC010000150.1 GCA_023300255.1 Saprospiraceae bacterium
GAAGCCGTAGCTCTGCTATGCCTTAATTTTGAAGCTTCTTTACAAGAAAAAATTACTGCGCCATAACTGGTAGGTTATTTAATTCCTGGTCCCTAAGACGTACTAGTTGTCTCTTTTAGCATTCGATAAATAGTAGATTTGCCAATGTCCAATTTCTTAGCGACTAAGAGTACATCATTTTCATACTTCTGTAAATAGAATTTAACGATCTTTTGTTTATAGGATTCCATAGACATTTCTTGCGTTAAGAATCCAACTTCCTTTCTAATACTATTAAATTGTATATCGTCAGCTTGTATGACCCCACCCATCGCCATAATAGCAGAGAGATCTATAATTGCTTTTAATTCTCTAACATTCCCGGGAAAGGAATAATTCAATAACTTATTTTTAGCTTCTTTAGAAAAAGATAAATTTCCTATCGGATTATTTTTTAAAAAATCATTTAGAAAATGTTGTGCTATTAAAATAATATCTTTTCCTCTTTCCCGAAGAGGAGGCAGTGGAATATTTAAGCCTAAAAGTCGATAATATAAATCTTCTCTAAAATTTCCTTTACTGACCTCCTCAGCTAAGTCTTTATGTGTTGCTATTAAGATCCTTGCATCGTATTTAATAGATTGCTCTCCTCCAACCCTTCTTACTTCTCTTTCTTGGATCGCCCTTAATAACTTTGCTTGGATATTTAAATCCATTTCCGCAATTTCATCTAAAAACAAAGTGCCTTTATCAGCCAATTCAAACTGTCCTTTTTTTCGAGTATTGGCTCCTGTAAAGGCTCCTTTTTCGTGCCCAAATAATTCACTTTCTAATAGTTCTTTTGGAATAGCACTCATATTGATTGCAACGAAAGCTCCATTTTTTCTATTAGAATTATGATGTATAGCTTTTGCGATCACTTCTTTTCCTGTTCCAGTTTCTCCTGTAATGGAAATAGTAATATTGCTAGTGACTGCTTTTTTCAATAATTGAAATACTCGTTGCATAGCGCTACTAGATCCTATAATGGATTTATCGAATTGGAATTTTTGGTTTAATTGAATTTTTAGATGTGCTACCTCTTTTTGTAATTGGAGTTGTTTTTTTGCTTTAGCAATACTATTCAGTAAGTGATCTTTTGTGTCTTCATCTTTCGTAATATAATCATAAGCCCCTTCCTTTAGCAATTTTACAGCAGTAGTAATATCCTGTTGTCCTGATAGTATAATTACTAAAGCATCTGGAGTATAGTTTTTAATCTCGATTAACATTGCTTCTCCCTGTATATCAGGTAAGTTATAATCTAGGGAAATAATATCTGGTTCTAAATGGAGTTGAGTAATACATTCTTGACCTGTTGAAAATATATGCACTTCATGATCTGGATTTAAATCCATTACATATTTAACCATCCGTTGATACATTGGATCGTCTTCTACTACGAATATCTTAGTACTAGTTTTAATTTTCATTGGTAACTTCTTGTGTTTATCTGTAGTGCTATTGGGATTATTGAGGTATGCCTTTATTAATGATTCTTTAATGAAAAAAAAGATAATTGGAAAGGAAAGTGTAATAAAACTAGGGTTTTATTAGGGAAATAAATGATGTTCAAGATATTATTCAATAATTACACCAGTTTCCCAATTCTGACAGACATTCCCAATTTGGGAATATATTATTTTTTTTCCTTCTTTTAAAATATTGATAATTAGCTACTTAAGTTGTTGGTATACGCTTGGCAACTATATTATTAAGGGAATAAGAAATGAATAAAGTACCCAAAGATGCGGTTTTAGTTTGCTCTTATTCAAGGTGCCGAAAAGAGGAACGAGTATAAGCTCGTGAATCGCTTTCGGATGGGATGTTGTTTTAACATAAGGAATATTTTGGCAACGCTGAAGAAGGTCAAAGTAAACTGTATTTTTTTTATTTAAAAACGAAGATTTTCTACAACTAGATTTACTTTCTCAATTAATGAGAAGGCAATTATCAATACTTCTGAAATTTATGCGCATCCAAACAAATAAAATTAATAGATGGACTAAATAAGAAGTATTATACTTCTTATTTATTCAATTACAGAGACAACAGTTTTAATCAAATCCAAAGAACTAAGATATTTCAATCAGTAAAAAAATAAACTCAACGCGTTAAAAAACCAAATTAAATATTCATTTAAACACATTAGTAATTGTTGGCACAGCTTAAAAGTCAATCGAGGTCAAATAATTACTTTTAGTGGGGTGGACGGTGCTGGCAAAAGTACTATTATTCAAGATACTTTGAATTTGATTCAAGGAACCTTTAAAAAAAAAGTAATTATACTTCGACATCGTCCATCTCTACTCCCCATCATAAGTGATTGGAAATATGTGAAAAAAAGAGACTGAAAAGCGTTCAGTCTAAAGCTTACCAAGACAAGTAACGAAAAATAATCAACTATCTTTTTTGTTAAGATTTGCCTACTATTATTTGATGCATTCAATCTTACCAACAACTACCCAAAGCAGACCAAAGTCAAGTTCAGTTGGTATTAATAGGTAAAGGACAACAAAAAGAAATATTAGATATAAAGATAGCCGAATATCGGTTACCTAAAGATTTGATTCTCTCTATTGACTGGATGGACCGAGAAGCTCTTATAAATTATTATAGAGCTTCTCAGGTCTTCTTTTATCCATCTCATGAAGATATACTGACTATTATCTCAAGGATTAAAGATTTATCAAAGAATCATTTTCTTATCCCGTGCAGAGTATTATGTCTCTACGCTCTATTCTCGGTTCTTTACTCTTAAAATAAATTACACACTAATCTTCCGCTTACGAGCCACCACAGACCAAGTCTCCTCTGCTACCTTATTCCGTACCACCTGCGCCTCCTCATGCAATGCTACAGACGGGCATACATGATAAGGCACGCCATAAAAAACATCGCCAACTCGAATCTTATCCCAATCCTTTACACGTAATACTAGATGCTCTTCACTGTGTCCAATCGCCTCATAATTTTCTAAGTTTAAAAAATGAATTCTTTTAGAAAGTGGATTTTCAGATCCCACTGCTTTATGTCCTAAGTCTAAAGTGATAATTCCATCTGTAGGTTTAGAAATCACTCTGGTCATCAAAAGAGCCGCCCATTGATAGGGTGTTTCTGGAACAATCTGGCTATAACCATAATCCCAAAATAAAGTCGTACCAGGACTGCAATAAACATTCTCTCGTTCTGCTGCCGCAGAAAAGGAAGGCGAGCCACCACTTATAACAATTGGGAGAATACCTAAGGCGCCTTCAATTTGTTGACACAAGGCATAGACAGGTTGAAATGCTTGATGGCTTTTATCTATTCGCTCCTTGACAATAGCACTTCTAAATTGCCCATCATATACATGTAGTCCTTTAAAATTTAAAAAAGGAATAGCATGTAAAGATTGCACCATTAAAAAGGTGTCTTCATTTAATGGAAAACCAGAACGGTGCATTCCATTATCTACATCTAAATAAATATTAGCTGGCCGATTGATTGCTTCAAAAGCAGCACCTAATTGAGTAGCAGATTCTAAATTATCTACCAAAGAAGCAATAGTAGTTTCGGGAAATTGTTGCGTTAATTTTACGAGTCGTTGAATATTCGGGCCGACTAATTGATAGGCAACTAGCACTTCTTTTGCCCCTGCTGACAAAGTCATTTCCAACTCTGCGATAGTTGCACATTTAAAGCGCTCTATTCCAACTGCTAACTGCATTTGCACCACTTCCTTCATCTTATGCGTTTTTACGTGTGGGCATAGACGTTTAGGGTCTCCTCCTACTTTTTCCAACATACAATTGATATTATGCTGAATACGATCTGGATAGATTAATAAATTGGGAGAGTCAATTTCTGCTTCGTTTTGTAGTTGGTACCAATTCATGTTCGTTTATTTTAAAAAATTCTTTACCTTCAAGTTTTAAGTAAGTACTTGGACGAAAACTAGGTATAATATTTTTAACCACGATGCAAACATACGAGGTACATAGGCCACATAGCAAGAAATCTATGTGGCCTATGTATCTATGTGGTAAAATAGAAGCCTAGAATAAAATTGGCGGAAGCCAATACTATAAGTTTACCTTCTAAAACTAATTTCAAAATGAGATTTACATGTATGTTGCTGTGTATTACCCTACTAAGTTGTTCGGTAACAGCACAGAAAAAATTAAAAGTCAATAACAACAAAAAATCTGTTATTGCTAATGTAGATAATAATTACAAGCAATTAACCGAATTAAGTGATAAAATTTGGTCCTATGAAGAAATTGCTTTTCAAGAGACCCAATCTGCCAAAGCCTTAGCAGAGTATGCTCGTAATGCAGGATTTAGAGTAAAAACAGGAGTGGCAGATATACCAACTGCAATAGTAGCCGAGTATGGTTCTGGAAAACCAATTATTGGTATTTTAGGAGAGTTTGATGCTTTGCCAGGCTTATCACAAAAGACCGTTCCAGAGAAAGAACCTTTAAATCATGGCGCTCCAGGACATGGCTGTGGTCATAATTTATTTGGGGTAGCTTCCTTAGGCGCAGCAGTAGCGATTAAAGAATTAATCGAATCAGGTAAATTAAAAGGAACGGTGCGTTTTTATGGAACGCCTGCTGAGGAAAAATTCTTTGGCAAATTGTGGATGATTCGAGCAGGTCTATTTGATGATGTAGATGTGGTAATGGATTGGCATCCAGGAGCAGAAACGAAGTCGAATGTACAAAGCTCTTTAGCTTTAGTAGATTTTATTGTAGAATTTGAAGGCCAAGCAGCACATGCCTCTGGAGATCCTTGGAATGGTAGATCTGCCTCAGATGCATTGGAGTTATACACTTCTGGCATCAATTACTATAGAGAGCATATCAAACCAACGGTAAGAATACATTACCATATACAAGATGCTGGAAAAGTAGTTAATGTAGTCCCTGATTATTCCAAACTATGGGTGCGTGTAAGAGATACTAAACGAGAGGGCATGGATGTGGTGTATCAACGAGTACAAGAGATGGCAGAAGGCGCAGCTATTTTGGCGAATGTAAGCCATAAAATTCGCCTAGTATCTGGTATCCATGAAGTATTAGTTAATCGAACGGGGGGGGCGGCTTTACAAGAAAATTTAGAAGCATTAGGTGCTATATCTTATACGGCCGAAGAACAAGAATTTGCAAAGGGTATTCAAAGAGCAGTTGGGAAACCAGAGCTAGGTATTGAATCTATTATTAATCCATTAGAGGATACCGCAGAGCATCCTATGGGTGGATCGACAGATGTGGGCGATGTTAGTTTCGTCGTTCCTACGATTCGACTAAGTGCAACGACGGCCCCTAAAGGAACGCCTTGGCACTCGTGGGCGGTGGTCGCTTGTGGTGGAATGTCTATTGGTCATAAAGGAATGGGCTATGCTGCTAAATCTCTAGCGATGACGATGGTCGATTTATTTGAAAACGCAGACCTTAGAGAAAAAGTAAAAGCAGAATATAAGGAACGAAAAGGCGATTATGTCTATAAGGCAATGATTCCTGATGGACCTCCGCCTATTAATAGTGGGGAATAAAGGAGTAGATCGCTTTGCTGAGAGAGGCGAGACCGCTTCGCTGTCAGAACGCCTGCGGCTGTCAGACTCATGATGTTGACGCCGCTCGCATCTTACAGTAAAGCGACCTGAAAGTTCTGTTAGCGCAAGCTAATTGCAACGATCTGACATCTGATAGCGGAGCGGTCATACATCATAAATCCATGTAGATTGCATACTGGATGGATTTATGATGTATGATTTATTCGATTTATGATTGATCTACATCAAAAAAATTACTTTTCAGCTAAACAATATATTACAATTTAAAAGAGTGTAAAACAATCCTGGGGCAGCCAATTAATTCATCCGATCACTTCCAGTGGTCGGATGAGACGTCCAGCTTGATCCGACCACTGGAACAGGCTGACCGCTAATAGCTATGAATCAATCATACGTAGCCGCCAAACCCGCATTAGCGGTCAGCCTGTGGAAGTGATCGGTCCAATTGGGTTGGAATGGCCCCTACTTTGTTTTACACTCAATTTAAAAGAATTTTACAGCCC
>JALZWC010000151.1 GCA_023300255.1 Saprospiraceae bacterium
AGAGCTACGGCTTCATTTTTAAGTTTTTTTACAAGGAAAAAGGACAAGTCAGAATGGTAGATTATTTATTTCCTGATCCCTTAGTCATTTTTCTGTCTTAGGAAGCCAAAAAACTAGTGCATAGCAGGGCTACGGACTCTTTTTTTGGCTTTCTAAAACTGGAAAAGGGCAAGCCAAGTTGAGACAGTTATTATTTCGTCATTCCTTAAAGAACGGTCTTAGCATTTTATGCTAAGACCGTTTTTAAATTACGGGAACTTTACTGATCTGTATTTGTTATAAACTTAGTCATTTATAAACTACTCCATATACCTGAAAATTTGGCAAGAAGAATAAAAAAAGAAGACGTTTCCTTCAAAGAACAATTCGTCGCCCTAAAAAATCTACCTCCCTTTTTTAAATTAATTTGGGAAACCCATAAAGGAATGGCATTAGGGAACGGCCTATTGCGCTTAGTAAAAGCAGCAATCCCGTTAGCGATACTATGGGTCGGTAAAGAAGTGGTAGATGAGGTCATTCGTTTAATAGATGCTCCTATACAAGACCTGAGCTATTTGTGGATGTTGGTTGCTATAGAATTAATATTAGTGGCAGGGTCGAGTTTGTTGAATAGAGGAATTGCTTTAATAGATAGTTTGCTCGGTGATTTATTTGCAAATAATACTTCTGTCCAATTAATCGAACATGCTGCTTCCTTAGATTTGTACCAGTTTGAAGATGCCAATTTTTATGATAAACTAGAACGTGCCCGTAGACAAACCAATAGTCGAACGGCATTGATGAGTCAAGTACTTACTCAATTCCAAGAGATGTTTACTATTGGCTTTTTAGCAATTGGTTTGATTGCTTATAATCCATGGTTGATTCTATTGTTATTACTTGCTGTAATCCCTTCATTTTTAGGCGAATCGCATTTCAATCAACGTAGTTATTCCTTGACGCAAAACTGGACACCACAGCGTCGAGAATTGGATTATTTGCGCTACATAGGCGCTAGTGATGTGACCGCCAAGGAAGTCAAAATATTTGGCTTAGAAAATTTCCTAGCTAAGCGGTTTAAAACAATAGCGGATGAATATTATCTCGCCAATCGGAATATTGCTGTTAAGCGAGCGGCATGGGGTGGGCTATTGGGGATGATTGGAACATTAGCCTATTATGGAGCCTTTGTTTTTATTTTGATTCAAACGGTGGGTGGCTTGATAACGGTTGGAACTTTAACCTTTCTATCTGGTTCTTTCCAACGAATGCAAAGCATGTTGCAAGGTGTTATGAATCGCTTTTCTAAAATTGCGGAAGGCGCATTGTATTTAAAAGATTTATTTGATTTTTTCGATATCCAACCAGCCATTGTTTATAATGCCAATGCTAAAAAATTACCTCGTCCAGTACAACAAGGATTTACTTTTGAAAACGTCAGTTTCAAATATCCCAATAGTGAACAATACGCTATTAAAAATCTAAGCTTCCATTTAAACAAAGGCGAAAAATTAGCTTTGGTTGGAGAGAATGGCGCTGGTAAAACGACTCTAGTAAAATTACTCGCCCGCTTATATGAGCCATCTGAAGGTCGTATCCTACTAGATGGCGTAGACTTAAAAGATTACAACCTAAAAGATTTACGAAAAGAGATTGGTATTATCTTCCAAGATTTTGTTCGTTTTCAAATGAAAGCTTCCGAAAATATCGCTATCGGTAATATAGCGGAGGTAGAAGAAATAGCCTCGATACAAGAAGCCGCTCAAAAAAGTTTGGCCGATACCGTCGTTGAAACACTCCCGGAAAAATACCAACAATTTTTAGGCAAGCGTTTCGCCAATGGGGTGGATCTATCTGGTGGTCAATGGCAAAAAGTCGCTCTAGCCCGTGCTTATATGCGCGACGCTCAACTCTTAATTTTAGATGAACCTACTGCTGCATTAGATGCCCGCGCGGAACACGAAGTATTTCTTCGTTTTTCGGAATTGATTGAAGGTAAAATGGCGGTGCTTATTTCTCATCGTTTTTCTACGGTTCGAATGGCTGATCGTATTTTATTTTTGGAGCATGGACAGTTGAAAGAGTTAGGGAGTCATGAGGAGTTATTGGCGCAGGACGGGAAGTATGCGGAGTTGTTTTTATTGCAGGCTCGGGGGTATTTGTAGGGAATTTGTCTAGGTGTGTCGGTAACTTGATCTAAATTTTAAATCACAAAATCAAACTATCAACTATTAATCATATTCCACTAGCACCTAAAATTCAACGTTTATGTAAAGTATTTGGAATTATTTACTTTACATAACAGTATTTTTTTTTGTACCTTTGGTTTGTTCCTTAACTTTAAAACGCTAAATGCAATTCTTTAAATTTAAATTAGATAAAGCTATTGTAGCTATGCAATTACTCCTTCAAATGTATGGTGGAGAGGTAAATCTGCATAAGCTTTTTAAAACATTGTATTTTGCAGAACAAAAGCATCTAGTAAGATATGGTAGAGCAATTGTAGGGGATAGATATATCGCTATGAAAGCTGGACCTGTGCCATCAAATATCTATGACTTAGTTAAGCTTATAAGAGGAGATAATAGCTATTTTACTACAAGTAACAGCGAGATTGATTTAAAGAGTATATTCCAAATTCATAGTGGACATAAGATTAAACAACTTAGCAGCTATTTTGATAAATCCTTTTTATCCGAATCGGATATAGAGTGTTTATCAGAATCATTTGGTGAGAATAAAGATTTAAATTTCACAAAATTATCTGAAAAATCCCATGATTTAGCATGGAAAAATGCAGATAGGAATGATGATATTTCCCCAACTCTAATAGCAAGTGCGGGAGGAGCTAAAGAGGAGCTTTTAAAATATATTGAATTAAATATTGAAAATGAAAACTTAAATCTGAATGCCTTCATTTCTTGATTTTCTTCCTGATGACAATGAGCTAAAAAGAATTATAATTGATAACAATTTAAAAATCGGATCTGTACTTCGATTTCATCTTACAACCACCACTCCTCCAAAAATCAAACGTTTTATTATTACTGGATTTAGTCGAGATAAAATATCGGTAGCAACAGTTTTTATCAATTCAGAAATAAATCCTAACGTATTTCCTACCTCTTATTTACAATCTTTACATATCGAATTAGAGGCGGAAGGAAGAGAATACTTAGACCATAATTCTTTTGTTAATTGTTCAGATGTAAAAGAAGAAAAATATGAGGACTTAAAAACTGCATTAGAAAATAACCCTGATTGTAATATAGGAACTGTGAGTGATGAGGATTTAAAAAACATTAAAGATAAGTTAGCAGTTGCTAGAACTTTACCGGATATAATAAAAAATAAATACGGTTTTAAATTACAAATCAAATATCCACCTAAAAAACTTTAATTTTTTATCACGATGGTTTAAGTTTTTAACTTAAATTCCATCTCAACCAACAGAAACATAAACATCCGTCACCCCAAAATCAATCACATTTATTTCTAATAATCCCTTTCCATTATACCTATAGCTTCTCCAACACAATCTGCTGATACTTCACCATCCCATTTTTCAAGCAATACTGTTTACCTTGTCCACCAATCCAGGAACGAAAATAATTAGATTTCCAAGGAGACAATTGGTAGAGCCATCGAAAACTAAACACTAAGAATAGAATCCATTTATGCTTAAGTGTATTATTGCGCATAAAAGGCGTTAGATCTATTTGTTTAATTATTTTCAAGCCATATTTGGCGGCTATATTTTGCAACATAGCACTAGTAATTAAGCTATTAGCCACCCAACCATATTTGAAATCTGCCAGCGCTTTTTTTCCTTTTTTGTCAAGCTGTTTCCAATCAAAATCATCATTCAAAAAGTCGTCTACTAG
>JALZWC010000152.1 GCA_023300255.1 Saprospiraceae bacterium
TACACATTCCTTACTTGATGATAGAATTGGAAAAATGTTTCAGAAATAGTAAAATTCTCCACTCCTAAAAGTCTTGTTTAGTGCTCACTAAAATAGTGCTTATTACCCAACAAAATAGTCACTATATACAGCTATAAATTGTGACAAAAACACACCTTGATTCCCCTTCATTAAGTCTTTTTCTTGTTAGAAACTCTACCAAATTCCTTATATTTTTCATAAATCTATTGTGTTTAAGAAACATTAATAACATGGCATAAAATTTGAACACAATTAAGTCCCGCTCCTTTTCCCCTTTAATTTCATCCTCTTTCCCCTTTAATTTTTATCCTCTTTCCCCTTCAATTTTTATCCTCTTTCCCCACAATTATCTCCCCCATTTGTATTAATTCAGATCCTTCCACCTTTATATTAGATCCTCCCACCTTAGTTCATATGGAGATAAACAGTAACATGGCCAGACAAAGAACACTTCTTACCTTTTTAGCACTATTCCTTATTGCAGGGAACCTATTTTGCTTAGATTCCTCTACTTATGAGGATGGGATAAGCTCTAGTCTATTTGAACCTGCTAATAAACCTGCTACTAATAGTGCTCATCATTATTGTATAAATGTGGCAAAGGAGATTGATCCGATATGTGCAGAAATTTGCAATATTAAACCAAATACTGTTGATGATACCGTATTAGGAAAGGGTAAGAAAACCTCTATTAAAAGCTCAAAGGCAGAGACAGCACTTTCATTTGCCTGCGGCAACTATCTTTCTAATGAAGGTTTTGAATCCAATTTAGATGATTGGGGTAATTCAGGAACAGTAACAACTACTACCGATGCATATAGTGGATCCCTTGCTATAAGAGTAGATAATACGGCAGGTAGTGGAGGTTTTTGGCAAACTTCCTCAGCAACGGTAACACATGGAGACGTGTTTACCGTTTCTTGTTACGCCAAAAATACAGGAGGCACTGAGCCTAATATAAGTATCGTATATTACGATGCTAGCTGGAATAGTATTTATTCAGATGAAACAAAAATAAACTCCGCGAATTTCGAAAAAATCTCCGCCTCTGGAATGGCCCCAAGTAATGCCGTATATGTAGCAGCTGTTGCATGGAACGGCAATACAGGATCAGGCTATGCTTATTATGATGACTTTTGTATAGAAAAAACGAATGTTACGCCAGTTAACTGCGCTCAAGGTTCCTTACTTTTATCTTCAGGTGGAAACTATATTTATTCTATTGATCAGTCTGGTATAGGTAATCACTGGATGGACTATGATCAGGGAGACTTAACGCTATGTGATAATGGAGATGGTACGCTACAATTAAAAGGACATATTATAGGTGGTAAAGATTCCGATTGGGATGCAGTTGATGTTACTCCTTGTGGAACTAATGATATATGGTATCTAGATTTAACTTTAAGCGATGTTCAAACCTGGTCAGAATTTTTAGGCTCTACAGAACTAGACTCAGCATGTGAGAGTAATAAAGTAGATTTAGATTATTGGGCTGTTGCTGGTACTTATACTGGAATTGGTTGTAATACAGGAAGAACAATTACAATTGAAAGTGCTGCTCTAAATGGACCAGATGGAGATTATAGATTACAAATTGGTTGGGGAGGAAATTCACATAATTGTGACTTTGGCTTATCTACTTGGTTTAGAGGACTTGAAAACGGAAGTAATGTAAAATCTGATCTATATGCTAATTTTGAGGAAAGTACTTATACTTCTTTACGACCACCAAGACAGTCTGCATGTCCAGAAACAATCACCAATTCAGAATTTGATAATGGTCCTTCTGATTGGAAGTTTTTTATCGAAGGTGTCAACAGTGCCTCTCTTTCTATTGATAATACTAGTCAATTATCTGGTACGAACGCTGCAAATGTAACTATTTCAACGACATTTGATAAAGCTTGGCACATATCATTGTATCAAGATGGTAAAACACTTGATGTAACAAAAACTTATACCATATCATTTGATGCGAAAGCAGTAGCTAATAGAACAATAGGTTTAGGACTACAAGAACGTGGTCCTACTAATTGGGATTCCCATTGGAATGAAACAGCTTCCTTGACTACTAGTATGCAGTCTTTTTCCTATGAGGTTTCGCCATCAGGGAATAGTGCTGCTAATGCTGGTTTAATGTTCTTTTTAGGTGGGTCAGATATAAATGTATACATAGATAATGTTTCTTTTAAAGAAAATTGTCCCAATACTACACCTGTTAGCTGTAATACCGCTCTTATTACCAACAATGACTTCGAAAATGGTCTCACAGACTGGTTAACAAGCGGTACACCCAGTATCAGCGCCGATGCTTATTCCGGAACTAAAGCTTTAACCTTGGGCAATACAAGTAATTCCTTAGGTTTTTGGCAAAAGATTCCTGCCACATCGGGAGAAGTATTTAGAGCGTCTGCTTATGTCAAAAGAGAAAATACCACTATTTATCCTTCTATTCTATTACAATTCTATGATGCAAGTGGTGCAAAAATTTACAAAGTCTCAGAACAGATCACTTCTACCTCTTATGAAGAAATAATTATTTCAGCTATGGCACCGCCAAATACAGTTGAAGTGAGAATAATAGGATGGAATGACAGTAGCGCTGGATTAGCTTTCTATGATAATATTTGTATTGAAAAATATACCCTTACACCAACTACTTGTGGAACGGCTTCTTGTATAATGACTGGAGAGTCAGATAACGCCGTTTTTGTATTGGATGAAACTGCTACAGGCGATCATTTTTTAGACTATCACTTAGGAGATGTATTACTTTGTGATAACGGAGATGAAACCTTGACTATTAAAGGAAATATTATCGGAGCTACAGATGCTGATTGGGATACAGGAACAACTAATCCATGTGGAATAGATGACGGTTGGTATATGGAATTGACACTTAGCGATCCCTTAACTTGGGATGAATTTCAAGGGCCTTATGTACAAAAAAGAGGCTGTGACGATAATCGATTTAATTGGGATTATTGGAAAATGGCAGGAACATTAATAGGTACAGGATGTAATCTAGGAGAAATCATTACGATAGATAGTTCTTCTGCCGATTATAGAACCCAAGTAGGTTGGGGAGGCAACTCTAATAGCTGTGATTTCTTTGGTATTTCTAGTTGGGTAGATGGTAAAAAAAATGGACAAGCAATTTCTGCAGATCTGTATATTTCTTTAGACGAAGGTTGCTATGAAGCGAAGCGCCCACGTAGAAAAGGTAACACACCTTGTCCACTAACGAATATATATCCAGGTTTTGCATTAGATCTACCAGCCTCAAATACATGGACAGATTACAATTTAAGTAGTAACATGCAAATAGTGGACAATCAAGATGGCACCATGTCGATTTATGGTGCGATCGACAATGCTGTAGATGCAGATTGGGATGGTAACACTGCTACTCCTTGTGGAGCAGATGATGAATGGTATGTTGCCTTAAATCTATCTGATAGAAAATCTTGGACAGAGTGGCAAGCTATGGGCGGTACTTCTAATGTACATAGTAATTGTTCCCCTGATGGTCTAGATTATTGGGCCGTAAGTGGTACGGTATCAGGAATGGGATGTAATGCAGGAAAAACGTTAACAATCAATAAGGGAAAAGATAATTATAGATTGCAAATTGGTAACGGCGGGAATAATGGAGATGGTAATTGTGATTTCGGGATGTCTACTTGGTTTGATATTATAGATGAAAATGGGCAAACTATTCAAGGAGATATTTATGCTTTCTTACAGGAAGGTTGTTATAATTCTGGAGCAACACCACCACCCACTACTAGTACTTGTAATGTGATAGATTTAGCAGAATTAGAAGGAACGACAACAGATGTTATTAATGTTTTTAATAATGCAGATATAAAAATCGGTGATGCAAGTATCACAATGCAGCCATTCCAATTTGCAGGAGGTGCTTCCCAAGGTTCATTGGGGATCAATGATGACCATGAATTAGGATCTTATGGAATTCAAGTAGGCGTCAACTCTTCGAATCCATCTGACTACCTAACATCTACCTATACCTTTTCTCAGCCTATTTCAGGATTTAATGGTAGACTATTAGATATTGATAATAATGATGCGATTAATCTGTATGGTAAAAAGAACGGTGTGAATGTTTCTTTTACACTTTCCAATATAGGAAGTTGTGTATCTTATGATGGTAATCAGAAAATCTCAAGTACTTGTACTAATACCGATGGAGATCAGTCAAATTCAATAGATCATGCATTCGAATTTACATTTGATGGAGAAATTGATGAATTAATTATTGAACATTTTGCTGGCGGATCACAAACATTAGTATTAAGTCCTAAGCAATCTTGTACGGAATCTACCCAAGATTGTACTAACAAATTAGCGAATGAAGAACTAGATAATGGAATAGCCGATTGGGTTTTTGCTGCGAATCCTGCAAATAGTGCCGCTACCTTTACTATAGACAACAGTGGTCAATTATCTGGCGCTAATTCCGCATTTATTGATATTACAAACCCTGGTGAAAATTCTTGGGATATTCAATTCAGACAATCTGGTTTTTCTATTGAAATCGGTAAAGAATACAACGTATCTTTTGAGGCAATGGCTATTACTAATAGACCGATACAATTTGCGGTACAAAAAGCTACTGCAGATTTTAGATCATATGGTAGCGGAGAACTCACAATAACTACCGAGCCTCAAACTTATACCTATACTTTCATCGCTGAAGAAAGTAATGCAGGAGATGTGGCATTTATTTTTCATGTAGGAGGAGAGGAAGGTAGCTTATTTATTGATAATGTTCATTTTGCGGAATCTTGTGGTACAGAAATATGCGACAACAATATTGATGATGATAACGATGGATTAATAGATGCAGCAGATCCTGATTGTTCTGATTCAAATGTTTGTAGTTCTACTGGCACCAATTTATTTCTTAATCCTGGATTTGAAGAAGGTAATTGGACAGGTTCAGAATCATTCCTTCCAGGGGTAAGTGCTACGCCTACCAGTGAGCTTGATAATTGGAGTGTTGGTGCATCTAAATGGGTAGAAACGACAAAAGCTACAGAGGGGAGCAAAGTACTCTATCTAAATAGTAATGACCCAAATGAGACCGTATGTGCAAATCAAAGATACAATCTTGGTTTTAGTGAAATACTGAATACTTGTGACACTTACCAATTATGTTTTGATTGGGCTTCTTTTAATAGTGATTACCCTAATGGTCGGGCTACAATGTCACGACCTGTTTTAGATATTCTTTACCTAGATGCAGACGATAACAATATTAATTACGCACATCTACCAATTGGAAAAGGTGTTGCAAATCAAGATTGGGATAATTTAAATTGGTCCAGTGTATCCATAAACTTTCAACTGAAAGGTAGTCTTACGGCACCTCCAAATGCAACAAAAATTGTTGTATTTGTTTCAGAATTTAAAGGCTTGGCGAATGGTTTGTTATTAGATAATACCAAATTATCTGTTTCAACAAAAGAGGATTGTTCCGACTGTACGAACAAAGTGGTGGATGAAGAGCTAGATAATGGAACAGATGACTGGCGTCTTTCTGCGGGCGGTACTAGTGTAGCTACCTTAAATATAGATAATAGCGGTAAGCTATCTGGTGCGAATTCCGCATTTATTGATATTACTGCCCCTGGCGAAAATACTTGGGATATTCAGTTCAAACAATTTGGTTTTTCTATTCAAAGAGGTAAAGAATACACCGTATCTTTTGATGCAATGGCGCCTAGTAATAGGTCGATATTATTTGCTATACAAAAGACCACCGCAAATTTCAGATCGTATGGTAGTGGAAAATTCGCCGCAACGAATGAGCCTCAAACTTATACTTATAATTTTATAGCTCAAGAAAACAATACAGATGATGTTGCATTTATTTTCCATTTAGGTGGAGAGGAAGGTAGCCTGTATCTTGATAATTTTCAATTTTCAGAATCATGTGGTACAGAAATATGCGATAACAATATTGATGATGATCATGATGGATTAATAGATGCCGCAGATCCTGATTGTTCTGGTTCAAACGTTTGTACTTCAACTGGCACTAATTTATTTCCTAATCCTGGATTTGAAGAAGGGAATTGGACAGGATCAGAAACATTCATTCCTGGAGTAAGTGCTACTCCTAGTAATCAACTTTCTAATTGGACGGTTGGTAATTCTGTGTGGGTAGAAACTACAAAAGCTACAGAAGGAAACAAGATCCTCTATCTAAATAGTGATGTGCAAGATCAAACAGTATGTATAGACCAAAAATACAATCTTGGTTTTAACCAAGTACTTAATGAATGTGATACTTATCAGGTGTGTTTTGATTGGGCTTCTTTTAACAGTGATTATCCTGATGGTCGTGCCGAACTGTCACAATCTGCTATAGACATTCTTTTCCAAGATGCAGACAATAACAGTGTTGGTTTCGCAAGTATACCGCTTGGAGAAGCTGTCCTTAATCAAGATTGGGATAATTTAACCTGGTCCAGTATATCCTTTGATTTTCAATTAAAAGG
The DNA here is from genome assembly GCA_023300255.1 of Saprospiraceae bacterium. Taxonomy (GTDB): domain Bacteria; phylum Bacteroidota; class Bacteroidia; order Chitinophagales; family Saprospiraceae; genus JAFMDF01. The sequence goes on from JALZWC010000152.1 coordinate 6,552, forward strand.
TAGTTTAACACCACCCGATAATGCCACACAGGTCACTATATTTGTTTCAGAATTTAAAGGTATGGCGAATGGTTTATTATTAGATAATACCAAATTATCTGTTTCACAAATAGGCGATTGCTCTGACTGTACTAACAAATTAGCGGATGAAGAACTAGATAATGGAACAGGCGATTGGAAATTTACTACGAATGCTGCAAATAGTGCCGCTACTTTTACTGTAGACAACAGTGGTAAGTTATCTAGTACGAACGCTGCGTTTCTTGATATTACAACCCCTGGTGAAAATCCTTGGGATATTCAATTCAAACAATCTGGATTGTCTATCGAAAGAGGTAAAGAATACAATGTATCTTTTGAGGCAATGTCTACTGCTAATAGACCGATACAATTTGCGGTACAAAAAGCTACTG
>JALZWC010000153.1 GCA_023300255.1 Saprospiraceae bacterium
CGGTTTTCGTTTAAAAATTAACGAAATTTCGTTGTTTCTTAAACGAATTGTGTCTCTACTCTCTGTTCTCTACTCTCTGTTCTAAAAAATGTCCAGTAGCGTAGACGGGTAGCCTCAAAATTAAAATTAGCGCTGAATATCAGGTAGTTATAATTTTAATGGCTCAATTAATTTTTAACGTTTTACTGATAATAAAATTGGAAAATTATAGAATGGGAAAGGGAGAAGATACGATAAATAATTAAAAAGGAGAATGGCTCAACAAATCTTGGTTAGATACCTGTCTAGTTCTGTAAGACGATACTAGACAGGTGTTATACTATATATTTGAGTTGCTGTATATTGTTAACGGCGCTCAAAATTTCTACCTTTATTTCTATTAAAAGGCTTCTTAGAATTCTTATTATATCCTCCTCGATTATTACCACCACCATGTCGGGAATTACCACCTCTTCTAGGCATGCTAGCTAATTTATCTTCTCTTTCTTGGATAATTGGAGGCAAAGGAGATTTAGGAATTTTTCTTTCCATTAAGCGTTCCACCCCTTGGAATTTTCGTTCGTCCTTTCTATTGACTAGCGTAATAGCAATACCATCTGTATCTGCTCTGGCTGTTCGGCCAATTCTATGGATATAGTCTTCCCCATCAGAAGGAACGTCATAATTGACGACCAAGCTAATATCTTTTACATCAATTCCTCTAGAAAGAATGTCTGTTGCTACTAGCACTTCTATTCTTCCGCCTTTATACATACGGAGTGTTTCTTCTCTAATTTTTTGGTCAAAATCAGAGTGAATTTCACCAACAGATAATCCGGTACTTCTAAGGGATTTAGCTATTTTAGATACGGCAGCCTTGGTACTAGAGAAAATTAAAATTCTTTCTCCTTTCCCTTTCTTTGGACCTAATAATACTTGTAAAAGCTTTGCTTTATTTTCATCCTGAACAAGGTAGACCATCTGTTCAATTCCTTCCGCAGGTTTAGATACCGCAAAAGTAATTTGTTCTGGGGCTGTCAGAATTCTTTTAGAAAAAGTTCTAATCTTAGGTGGCATGGTAGCCGAGAATAGGAGCGTCTGTCTTTTCTTTGGTAGATAACCAATGATTTTGAGTAAATCATTCACGAACCCCATATCAAGCATTCTATCTGCTTCATCTAGTATCAGATACTTGAGTTCACTTATCTTAACATAGCCTAGATTCAAATGAGCAATCAATCTACCTGGTGTAGCCACCACAATGTTAGCACCTGTTGTCAAGGCTTTCTTTTCTTGATTGAAAGATTCCCCACTACGACCACCGTAAATCGCCAAAGAACTAACATTGGCAAAATAACTGAACCCTTCCAGATTCTGGTCTATTTGTACCGCTAGTTCTCTAGTTGGTACAAGAATCAATGCATCAATAGAAGCACTCGTTGTATTCGTTAAATTATGTAGGATAGGAAGTAGAAAGGCTGCTGTTTTGCCTGTACCAGTTTGTGCACAAGCAATTAAATCTTTCTCTTTTAATATGACTGGAATAGCTTCCTCCTGTATAGGGGTTGCTTTTTCAAATCCCATTGCCGCTAGCCCGTCTAATAGTTGGTCGTTTAATCCCAGTTCTTTAAAAGTCAATGATCCTTTTTTAATTATAAAAAATGAATAGCTTGTTTCGCTACTTCTAATATGTTTATGTAACCGTTTCGGCTACATTTTGTTCAAAAAAAAAATCCATACAGACATCAAGATTGTATTAGGCCCTGATAATTCAGGAATTAGCCACCTGTGTTGCTTCTGTAATCTTCTTGTATCAATAAATTAATACTCCCGGACAAGTCACGGTTTGAAGCGCGCCATAGACAACTCAAGAATGGACAGTATGATAAGAGTGTTGGACCCCCACATTGGTTGACGTCTGTAATGGAAAGGTTTGTATTCTATTAGGTAGTCAACACAGTCGTTGAACCTTAACCTAGGTAAAACACAATCTGCAATATACTTATAATTATACTGTTTGTAAAGGAAGATGCCAAGAATTTTAAAATTATTTATGGGTTCTTTATGGATTAATAACTACCTTTTCTATAACAGATTGTCCCTTAGAATCCGTGAACTTTGCTATATATAATCCAGAAGGAACCTGTTTTATATTGATTAAATTCTCATTTATTGATTTGTGAATTAATTGACCGTTTAAACTCCATATAGAAAAGGTGAAAGAGGATTCATCTGTCTCGATCTTAAGTTGATTAGATGCAGGATTAGGAAAAATTTCTACTTTCGGTAAAATAGGGATTGTGTTATTGGAAGTAGTCATAGGGGAATTCAGAGTGCCTACAAACACTGAAAAATTAGTCCTAGAAGAGATGGTATTACCTAATAAGTTATAGTTTCCTTTGAAAGTGCCTCCAATGACAGGTAATGCATTCGTAGTTTGACTTAATTTATTAATGAGTAGCAATAGATCAGAATGTATAATTTGTAGACCAGTGGCATTATTATCTAGTGGTTCTATATTTAAAAGAAAGCCTTGCAAACTGGCAGGTCCAAGCACACTATACTCGTCTACTTCAATTTGTTGGTCAAAAAAACCACTTACTATTAATTCTTTATTCTGATAGAGTAGGTCCGTACTAGTTTCAAAATTGGTACCCCCAATAGATTTTGCCCAAATAGGAGACCCATTCTGAGTATATTTAATTAAATAAGCGTTTTCGTTGAACCCTTCCGTTTCAATAGTTATAGCTTCATCTAGACTTAACCTGCCTGTATATTGTCCTGTTACGTAGATATTTTGTACTTCATCTATAGCCATGCTACTAAAATTATCCTCTAATACGCCACCTGCCTTTCTGACCCAAAGCCCAGTTCCATTTGGATCTAATGTCGCTAAGAATACATCAAAATCTGGCGTATTGGCATTAATGGTATCTGATCCAAGTGCAAGCTGGCCTTTAAAGATTCCTCCAATAATTATCTGTCCATCAGGATTTATTAAGACCTCCATTCCTCTGTTGATTCCTGAAATACCAAATTGTTTGACCCATTGAAAATTGCCTACCTCGTCCCATTTAGCAACAAACAAATCTTCTTCAGCGGTAGCGGTTATTGATTGGTTATCAATGAATAAGCTATCTGAAAACGAACCTACTAAGTAGACATTGTTCTCCGCATCGGTGGTGGGAGGGCCATTATTTTTAAAAGTACTCCCTTCTATAATGGTATTCCAAAGGACATATCCTTCAGGATTATATTTTAGTAAATAAATACTCTTAGAACTTTTAGTAGTCGCTAATTCTAGGTCACCGAACGTTCCTGCTATCCAAAAATTTCCTGCCCAGTAGATTGCTCCCGATTGGTCTGTGCAGATACCACCGTCTACATCATTGCCCATACTACCTCCTGTCCGCGCCCATTGAATTTCTCCTGTTTCATTCAATTTTACTAAATAATTATCATTGAGCCCTAAGCTAACATGCTCTGTTCCTTGAAAATCAACAGATTCGGAAAAAGTGCCAGAAAAGTAGGTATTGTTACGGGAATCATTGGCTAGACCAATTA
>JALZWC010000154.1 GCA_023300255.1 Saprospiraceae bacterium
AGCAAAACTAAGTCTAAGTTATAAGCTATACGTAGTTCATTCATAGATTTACATGTTACTATTGACAATTGGCTATCGCCAATGAGGTTTATATTGAACCTGCCTGCGTTCCTTGGAAGGCAGGTTCAACTTTTTTCATTGGCGACAGCCAACCACGGAGTGGTTGAACCCGAATAACCTCGGATGAAATCCGAGGACTTTCGATGTCTACATCTAGCAACTACGGAGTAGTTGAACAAGACGCTAGACTGTTTTAAATTCAACTACGCTGTAGTTGCCAGATGTGAATATTTTGAGATCCCACGGATTTCATCCGAGGTTATTCAAGTTCAACTACGCTGTAGTTATTAGATGTAAGTATCTTGGATACTCTCGAATTCAATTACTCCGTAGTCTTTTCTGTATAGTTTGAATTACACGGACAGCTTTACTCGATCATTCTAAGAGTGTTTCGATCGATTTATGAAATTGTCTCAAAACTGTTTTACCTTCAATTAATAGACTTAGTTTTCATTCCTCGAATGAAAATGAATGAATAAAAAAATGAATAAAGTACCTCTTATATTTCTACTATTTTTCACAATAATTGCCTGCCAGCCAGAAAAGCCAGACCGATGGGAAATGGCCATCCCCGTTATCGGTTCCAATTCTTCTCCAAGAGCAACAGATCTAAATCAAGATGGAGTCCAAGACATAATCGTAGGTGCAGGAAGAAATGAATTTCAAGCATCAAAATATGGAGTGATTGCCATTAACGGGGTCAATGGAGATACGCTATGGACATACCCATGCATAGACCAAATATATGGAGCTGCTGTATTTTTAGATATATCGAAAGATGGAACGGATGACGTAGTAATGGTGGGTAGAGATCGACAACTATTTGCTTTAAATGGAAAAAGCGGAGACTTAATATGGAAGTATGAAATACAATCTAATGAGTACGATAAATTAGGTCTAGTTCGATTCAATTTTTATAATCCAGTTTTGGTAGATGATTATTCCAATGATGGAATTCGAGATTTATTAGTAGTGAATGGAGGTAATGTTCGGGCTGCCCCTTCTGATTCGATCAACCGCTATCCCGGAACCTTGATGATTATGGACGGAGCGAATGGGGACATCATTGCGTTAGATACGATGCCTGATGGTAGAGAAAGTTACCTTACACCAACCTACCATGATTTTGATGGAGATGGTATCAAAGAAATTATTTTTGGAACAGGCGGGGAGACCATTACTGGCGCATTATATATTACAGATGAAAAGGCGCTTTTAGCGAATGATATTTCTAAGTCAATAAAAGTATTAGAAATCAATAATGGACATGGTTTCATAGCGCCCCCCGTTGTGACGGATTTGAATATGGATGGAACGAAAGATATTATTGCACTAGATCATGGTGGTATCATTACTGCATTCGACGGACAAACATTGCAAGAATTATGGAGTCGGACAGTTGACAACGTGGAGTTAAATGCCCAACCGAGTGTAGGCAATTATAACAAGGATGATATACCTGATATTTTTATCAATGGTGCAGAAGGAAAATGGCCTAAAAATTCAGGTTCCGCTCAGTTTTTCCTTGATGGAAGTAACGGAGAAATAATGGCGCGTTATGATATAGGCTGTGCTGGTTTTGCTAGTTCTATTTCCTTAGACATAGATAAAGATGGAATCGAGGAGGTTTTATTACCAGTTAACAAGTATGATTGTCGAAGAAATAATACCCTTTATACGACTACATGGCTGCATCTTTTTGAAGTGGATACTGCCTACCAATTAACGCAAACCTTGATCGCTGGAAAAAATATTAGCTCTACGCCATTTATTGGTGATTTAGATGCAGATGAAAGGATAGATTTAGTGTATATTGTGAATGCAAACGTAAGAGTTATATATGAATTTTTAGGATTGAGGGTTAAACGTTTAGAATTAGATGTTCGAATGCCGAAAGAAGAGTGCTGGAATCAATATCTTGGTCCTTCTGCTAATAATGTTTACTAGGAATTGACTAGGATTTTTGGATTTGTTGGATCAAGCTATATGTTTCATCCGACCACTGGAATAGATTGACCGAGAATGTTATCGATGGCAGACTTACCAAGTTTTCAAAACTTGGTAAGTCTTGGTTGTCGAAAATTGAAAAATCAGTTTTATACCGAAATATAATGAACTACAGATTATACTTACTTCTCTTACTTTTTTGTGCGAATGGCTTGGTTGCCCAAGCACAAGAAACGCTCACTATTTCTGCCAATTACGAAGACCAAGCTTTATCAGAAGTGCTAAAGGATTTAGAAAATCGCTATAGCCTTTATTTTTATTATGATGCAGATTTTCCAATTGACAAGAAGGTGACGGCTCAATTAGATAGTATGGTTTTACCGACAGCTATCTTATCTATCTTAAATGACTCTAATCTGAGTTTTGAGCAATACGACACCCATTCTATCATATTAGGCACCGCAACTAAATTAGGCAATCAATACAATCAAGATTTCTTTCAAGCTCGACAATCGGAAAGAAACCGAATTTCAGAAAGAACGCCTGAAACGGCGAAAAGTATTTATGTGGTAGGTGATGCTAATAATCCAAAGCCAAGTGGAAAAATCAAAATCAAAGGTTTTATTAATGATGATAAAACAGGGGAGACCTTAATTGGTGCGACCATGTTAATCGGGACATCAGGACTAGGTACGGTCTCCGATGAAACAGGACAATACGAATTAGATTTGCCCATTGGCGAACATATCATTACGATTAGTTCTATTGGCTATGAAGAAGTAGAAAGAATACTACAGGTATATTCTGATGATAATCTAGATTTAAAATTGACCAAAGAAGCGATCGAATTAGGTGAAGTAGTTGTAGAGGCTAAAGCCTTAGATCAAAATGTAAAATCTACGAATGTCGGTTTAGAAACCTTAAGTGCTAAAGAGATTAAAAAATTACCAGCCTTTTTAGGAGAAGCAGATGTTATTAAAACTATTCAATTATTGCCCGGTGTAAGTACCGTAGGGGAGGGGGCAAGTGGTTTTAATGTTAGAGGTGGAAACGTAGATCAAAACTTGACTTTGCAAGACGGCATGTTATTTTTTAATACAGCACACGCCCTTGGTTTATTCTCTTTATTTAATCCAGATTTTGTTAAAAGTGTCAACTTATATAAAGGGAGTATGCCTGCTAAATATGGCGGTCGATTATC
>JALZWC010000155.1 GCA_023300255.1 Saprospiraceae bacterium
TTATTCTCTCTTTTTTCCTATTTGCTCTTTGCTTAGTTAATTGCGATGAAACGGTCTCTATAAATCCACCGGTTACAGAAGAGGAAATTCCCCTCACTCCACCAACAACTCTTGAAATTGCACCCATTACGAGCCAAAAAACAATTGCATTCTACAATGTAGAAAATCTATTTGACACAGTAGATGATCCAGAAAATGGAGGCGATAATGAATTCCTTCCAACTGCAACCAAGCAATGGACGACAGAAAGGTATGAGCATAAACTAAATAATATTGCAGAGGTTATTAAAGGAATGAACTATCCCATAATCATGGGATTATGCGAAGTAGAAAACAAAAAAGTAGTGGAAGATATAACAAAGGTGGCTACCCTATCGAACTATCAATATGAAGTAATCCATGAACAATCTCCTGATCATAGAGGAATTGATGTAGCACTGATTTACCAGCCATCTGTTTTCGAATTATTAGAATGGAAAACTTTTCAAGTGGATATTCCAGACGAACAAATTGCTAATTTTACTACTAGAGATATTTTGTTGGTAAAAGGTCAAATAGAAACATCTATTGTATACATTTTTGTTAATCATTGGCCTTCTCGATCTGGCGGTGAAGTTGCTTCAGAACCTAGAAGAACATTTGTAGCAGCTGAATTAAGAAAGGCAGTAGACGAGCTACAAGAAAGTGACCCAGACGCTAAAATCATTATTATGGGAGATCTTAATGATGAGCCTACTAATAAAAGTGTAGCAGAAATACTTCAAGCTAAAACATCTAAAAACACTTCGATAGTATCCACTGATTTATATAATTGTACAAGTGACTTAGATGACGCTGGAGAAGGTTCTTATAATTACCAAGGTAATTGGCAAATGATTGATCAGATTATTTCTACAGGAAATCTATTGAATACAGACGCTCCACTATCTGTTTCTAACTTCCAAGTTTATAAAGAGGGAAAGCTATTATTCAATCATCCAGACAATGGATTGACACCTGATCGGACGTATGGAGGAGATAATTATTTTGGCGGATATAGCGATCACTTACCTGTTTACTTAGAAATAAATATGCAATAAATTTATTGTCCTTTAATAAAAAAGCCCTCTCAATAAAGCATTGAGAAGGCGAACATATGTAAAAGCAGTATTGTCTAATAGTATGTTCAGATTTCTACAAACCTACCTACCAAAGTAGAAGGGTTTGTAGAAGTTTTAAATATAAAAGATCATGATGATCATACGATCATCATGATCTTCTAGTTTATTACATCATGCCGCCCATGCCGCCCATACCTCCTGGAGGCATACCGTGGCTATGACCTGCCTCTGCTTGTGGTTTATCACTAACTACACATTCTGTAGTTAAGACCATACCAGAAATAGACGCCGCATTTTCTAAGGCAACTCTAGTTACTTTAGTTGGATCAATAACGCCCGCTTTCTTTAAGTTTTCAAACTTATCCGTTCTAGCGTTATAGCCCATATCACCTTTACTTCTCGCTACTCTTTGAAGCACTACAGAACCCTCTACACCAGAGTTTTCAGAGATAGTTCTTAATGGCGATTCTAAAGATTTCTTTACGATTTGAATACCGATATTTTCATCTTCATTAGCACCTTTAAGGTTTCTAAGAGAAGAAATGGCTCTAACCAAAGCAACTCCACCTCCAGGAACGATCCCTTCTTCTACAGCAGCTCTCGTTGCATGTAATGCATCATCTACTCTATCTTTCTTCTCCTTCATTTCTACCTCTGTAGCAGCACCTACATATAATACAGCAACACCACCAGCTAACTTAGCTAAACGCTCCTGTAATTTCTCCTTATCGTAATCAGAAGTAGTTGTTTCAATTTGTTGTTTGATTTGACCAACTCTAGCATCAATATCTGCTTGCTGACCAGCACCATTTACAACAGTTGTATTATCCTTATCTACTGTGATTTTCTCACAAGTACCTAAGTGTTCCATTTCTACACTTTCTAACTTGTAGCCTTTCTCTTCAGAAATTACCGTACCACCAGTTAAAATAGCAATATCCTCTAACATTGCTTTTCTTCTATCACCAAAACCTGGCGCTTTCACAGCAATTACTTTTAACTGCGCTCTTAATCTATTCACTACTAATACACCTAATGCTTGACTTTCGATATCTTCTGCAATAATCAATAAAGAACGACCTGCACCTACTACTTTTTCTAAGATAGGAACGATTTCTTGCATATTAGAAATCTTCTTATCGTAGATCAAAATTGCAGGGTTCTCATACTCTGCAACCATTGTTTCTGCATTCGTCACAAAGTACGGAGATAAGTACCCTCTATCAAACTGCATTCCGATTACTTCTTCTACGTACGTATCTGTACCTTTCGCTTCTTCTACTGTGATCACACCATCTTTAGTTACCCGTTTCATCGCATCTGCGATTAAGGTACCAATTTCTTCATCGTTGTTTGCAGAAATAGCTGCCACTTGCTGAATCTTCTTATAATCGTTACCAATTACTTCAGACTGTCCTTGTAAGTGCTTAACAGCTGCCTTAACAGCTTTATCCATACCTCTCTTCAAGTCCATTGGATTAGCTCCAGCTGCAACATTCTTCAAGCCAGCAGTTACCATAGCTTGAGCTAAAACGGTAGCAGTAGTTGTACCATCACCAGCAGCATCTGCTGTTTTAGATGCTACTTCCTTTACCATTTGAGCGCCCATATTTTCTACAGGATCTTCTAATTCAATTTCTTTAGCTACCGTCACACCATCCTTAGTAATAGCAGGTGCACCAAAACTTTTTTGAATAACCACATTTCTCCCCTTAGGACCTAATGTTACTTTTACTGCGTTAGCAAGTGCATCGATACCTGCCTTAAGTTTCTCTCTTGCATCTCTATTAAAGCTAATTTGTTTAGCCATATTTTATTTATCTTTTTAAGTTTACATTTGAAAAAATAATAGGGATTTAAAATTGATACCCTATAAAACCAATCATAACTTACTTGTCTAAAATGACTAAAACATCGTCTTCTCTCATGATTAAATAATCTTCCCCTTGATAGTTAAGTTCTTGACCTGCATACTTTCCATAAAGGACTATATCTCCTTTTTTTACAGTCATTGCATTATCATCTTTACCTGGACCTACTGCTATGATCTCTCCTCTCTGAGGCTTTTCTTTAGCTGTGTCAGGTATGATGATACCACCTTTAGTTTTCTCTTCAGCTGTTGCTGGTTTTACGACAACACGATCATTAATCGGCTTCATCATGTGAATACTTTTTTTTGTTTACAAATAAATTGGGTGACAAATCTAGTTTAACCTAGTTCTATCTTCGATATACTTAGTTCTATCATTTCTTATGCCAACAGATCAAATGTGCCATAATTACAGAAAATGTTAAAATATCTATGATTTTATGTCAGTACTATCCGAAATTATGTCATAAAAGCAAGATTTTACTTTCTAAGTGCGCAAAAATAGCTGAATGAGTCGAATTAAACGTTAAGGAATTGTTAAGAAAAATGAAAACAGGAAAGAATAGAGGTATAAATCTCCTTTTTAAAGCTTAGAAGACCAAAATAAGAGTGAGAGAAAGCATTTTAACACTATCAGAAGTGTTTTCTTTAGTCTACTAACTAATTTAGCTAGTATTTGACGTCTTTTCAAGGATGGAAGAGTGATCCCTAGGATAATAAAGATATTCAAACTCATGAATCATCAAATGGAAACTATTCAAATTTAGAAGTTTTGTTTTATTGCTACACAACGAAAAAAGGGTCGAAGTATACTACTCCGACCCTTTTTTGAACTACCTAGAAGATTGATTACTCAGACAATAGAGGCGCACCTCCGCCGCCGCCAGAACTTACCATCAAAGCAGTTACTATACATAAAACGAATAAAGCCGCAGCTAATCCCCATGTGATTTTTTCAATAAAATCACTAGAACGAGATGCACCAAGCATTTGATTAGCAGAGTTACCGCCAAATGTAGAATCTACACCTCCACCTTTAGGGTTTTGAATTAGAATTACTACCATTAATAGAACGCAAACTAGTGCGATCATTATAGTCATAAAAGTTAACATAATCTATTTTTTATTGAGGTCTAGAAGCATTAAAGTAGTCTTACGCAGATCTATCCTCTAAGTTTTCAATTTTCTTTATTTCGGCTGCAAATAAACCGCTTTTTTCGGGAAAAATCAAACTTAATCGCTTATACATAGCAATTGCCTTTGTATAATGCCCTTGAATGATCAAGATTTTCGCCAAGGTTTCAGATGCAATATCTGATTCAAATTCTAGGCTTTCATTTGCTTTATCCTTTATTTTGCTAATACTCGGGGTAATAATAGTCGTTTCCGTAGTTACTTTCCTTGTTCGCTTATTAGCCAATTCATCAATCATTCCTCTGGAATTGTATCCTATTAAGTCAAAACCAGCAAATTCTGGCTTAGGAGTACTCCAAGTTGAAAATTTCGATTTTGGCTGCGGATTTAGATTAAATACTTCTTCTGCAGATTCTTGTAATTCTATAGGTGCTTTTTCTTCTAAATTAATCAGTTCCTTCTCTTCTGAACTGATTATATCTAAAGGTATGTCTATAAAGTCTGCATTGGCAAGCGTGTCATCATCTATACCATTATTTGTTATGGACTCGATAGAAATTTCGTCAGAAGGTACTAAGATCTGATCACTTTCTAGATTGTCTACATTTTCGAATATAGCATCAATCTCTGCTAAACTATCTGTAACCGTTCCTAATTTCACCTCTTCTTCCAAATCCGAATCAGTTTCCGAGATCTCCTGATCAAAGTCTAGTGTATAGTACTCTTCTAATTCTGGACTCGCTACTACCTCTTCTTTCTCTTCTTCTTCTATAACTGGTAGTGATACTTTTGAAGAAAAATCATTGGATGCATCAGGCAAAACGGCAGCAACAACTGCGGTACTTGCTGCTGCAGAACCTACTACAGTAGCTACACTTAATTCTTTCTCTAAAGTAGATAGTTCCTTTAACTCTAGATAGTCTTCCTGAAGTAACACTCCCTCTGGTAATGCTTCTAGAATCTCCGCTTTAGTAAGAATATTAAACAAATGAGGCCGATCTATACTATACAAAGAAGCAAATTCTTTCTGTCTTATATAGTCATCATTCCCTTCTTGTCTGCTTTTAACAGCTAATAAATACCTTAGCGTATAACTGTTAGGATGCTCTGCTACAAGTGTTTTTAATTCTTGATAAGATATTTGATGAAGATATTCTGGATCTCTCAAATATCTGAGTAATTTTTCTTTTGTCATAACCCGTTTTTGTTCTACTTGTATTAGGCATAACTAAGTAATAAAGTGGACATTTAGGGCTAGTTATTTTAGCTTGTAAGGATTGGTCAAAAATTAAGCATAGCAGGGCTATGGTTCATTTTTTAGCATTTCTTACAAAAAAAAATAACAGTCATAAATGTTTAATTTATTATTTTGTTATGCCTTATTAGAACTTGTCTAGCACAACTAAGATACACACTTTTAGATTATTTGACAATTTTAATAGAGAAGTGGCACTAATTGGGCAGAAATTACTCAAAAACCTTATTGGAGGCTCAATGATTCTGACATTAAGCCCAATCTTTCGGTATGTAGCGCGTTTACTTGTCTTATTTATTTGAAATAAAATCTATAATCAGTTTACGATTTTACAAAAAAAAAGTTTAACAATAAATTTACGCCCTTTTATTAGTACTGGTGTAAGGAATGAAAAACAATAATTTTCATACCAATACTTGTACCTTATTTTAATTCATACTTACTATATTCATAAGCTGCTCTCAAATATAATTTATTCCCATTATCATCCATCCGCCAACTCTTCCTTGATGTTGTAAACAAAAATCCATCTACTCTATCAAAACTCAAATTTTCGACATAGCTTGTATGGTCATGCAATTGAACAGCATAGCCTACTTGTTGATAATTTTGTACATCAAAATAATGCCACCATATATCTGCTTTAGTATGAGCATTATAAACTGTTGGATTATATACTGCTTTTACGACATGGACTTCTTTTCCATTAGGGATCACTTTAGTGCCTTCATAACTTAATTGAGCTCCTTCATCTAATAATTTAAATGGAATACCAATTACGAATGTAGAAGCATAGATAGAATTTTTCAAAGAAGAAGATTTAGCGGTGAGATCTACTACTCCATTCTTTAATTTCTTAGCGTCCTCATTTTCTAGAACCATTTCATAAGCGATGTCCGCTTCTTGCCAATTAATACTAACTTTGTTTTGGGGTCGAAAAGTGTACCTATGTATTTGATCCGTTGCCTTCTCTATATCACCAGAGGATTCATACAAGGCTGTTTTTTTATGAAACTGTAGCGTTTTTAAATTATTCCAGTTTTCGTGCCCTCCCATGGCATCTAAAGATTTGTTCAAAACTTCCTTAAGCTTGGCATCTTTTATAGTCGACAATGGATCTTGTTCTTTAATGGTAGTTGCACAACTTGATATTAGCAAGAAAAAGGCAAGTACACAAATGTTTTTTAGCATTATTGGAGGAAGTTTAATAATCGAAAAATAGGACAAGTTTATCCAAATCACAAAAGTAGTTGACACTTCTTAGGCAAAAAGTGAGAATAAATTGGTCGTTTTAAGCTAGTCATTTTTTACTCTAAGGAATTCTGAAAAACTAAGCATAGCTGGGCTACGGTTCTTT
>JALZWC010000156.1 GCA_023300255.1 Saprospiraceae bacterium
TTTAGAAGTCAGATCACTTCGCTGTCAGAAGTCAGATCACTTCGCTGTCAGATTACAAATCGAGTGCAAAGATGCCGATTTTAAAGGAATCCTAGTGGTATTCTAAAAAAAAATACTTCCAATAATAGGGGTATTTGATAAGATACATCATCCTATCCATAAGAAATCATCCATTACGTATTTTTTAGAAGTCAGATTTAGTAAGTCAAATCCTACAATGTGGTGCACTATTATCTGATTTTTAAAATTACGTTTTTACCAAAAAATAAAATTATCATGAAGTATGTAAATCGTATTCTAATCGCGGCTGTTCTACTAACTACTATGCAATCTTGTTACTTCGATTTCGATGGAGGATTCGGAGAAGAAGATCGAAATTTGTCTAGATGTCAAGAAGGATTTGGTGGCACTATTACAGAAGAAATTGTTGTTGCTGATTTTACAGGGATTAAACTACGCACAGATGCACAAGTTTATATTACACAGGGAGCCGAACAAGAGGTAGTCATCAAAGGCCAAGAAAATATTATTGAAGAATTAGAAACTTCTGTTCGAAATGATGTTTGGGAGATTGAATTTGATGACTGTGTAGACGATAGTGATGTTTTGAGAATATACATCACCCTTCCTACTTTGAATTACATTGCCAATAGTGGCTCTGGTAAAATCAGATCTGAAGATATTTTAAGAATGGATATTTTAGATATTGAAAATAATGGTTCTGGCGATGTTATTTTATCTGTAGAAGCAGGTCAAGTTAATGGTCGAAATTCTGGTTCTGGTAAAGTAGAATTAGAGGGCGTGACTACTACCCTTGATTTCGAAATAGATGGCAGTGGGGACGTCCAAGCTTTTGGTTTATTAGCAAGAGATGCTCAAATAGATGTTGATGGTAGCGGCGATTTCCAAGTGAATGTTTCTGATTTTTTAGGCGTGGATATTAAAGGGAGCGGCGATGTTTACTATAAAGGAAATCCTGACATGAAGGTGTCTACTAATGGTTCTGGGAAAGTATTTAATGCTAATTAAGAGAGCAGAGAATAGAGACTAGCTGCATTTGCAAACAATGAAATTTCGTTTTAAAAAAACGAAATCTGTCTCTGCTCTCTACTCTCGCTTCTCTACTCTAAAGAAAACAATCTATATTTAATTTGTAAAAACCTCCTTGGCCTCTTATCAAAAGATGAGAGGCTTTTTTTATAAGTTGTAGGAACCTCCTAATTAATGCCTCGTATCAATAAGATGCGAGGCTTTTTTAGCTACCCGTCTAACATTGTTCCTTACAATTGAGCAGTCACGGAGCTATTGTATGGGCAATCTCTTGTGGTTGCCCTACTTAGCAGGAGCAACCACAAGGGATTGCCCATACTGCAAACTAAACTCAAGGAACAATGTTAGACGGGTAGCCGCTTTTTTTATCAAATTAATCCTAGTATTTTCGTCTCAAAGATTGACCGTATTTCACGTGTCGGACGCCTCCGAAGGTGTCCGACACATAGTAGCGAAGTGACCAGATGACAGAAAGCCATCAGATCGCAAAAAATAATCAGCAATGAAAGTATCGACTAAACATATCACTTATCAACAATGTCCATTGTGTGATTCTAAAGATATTAAATTATCCTTAGCGACAGAGGATTACTCCATATCCAAAGAGGTTTTCAATATCTATGATTGTGGGACTTGTAGTTTTCGGTTTACGCAGACTATTCCTACGCCAGAGACTATTGCGCCTTATTATGAGAGTGATGTCTATATTTCTCATAGTGATACCAAAGAAGGACTAGTGAATCGACTCTACCATACCGCTAGAGATTTGATGTTGAATAAGAAACGGAAGTTGATTTTGTCCTTGACAGAAGGTAAAAGGATATTAGATGTGGGTAGCGGAACAGGCTACTTTCTAGATCACATGAAAAATAATGGTTTCGCTGTAACGGGAGTAGAAATTGATCCTGATGCTAGACAAGCCACTAAAGATAAATTTGGAATTCAAGTAGCATCACCCGACACTTTTTTAAATCAAGGTTTAACAGAAAAGGTAGATGTGGTTACCTTATGGCATGTATTGGAACACCTGCATGACTTGACAGGTTATATGGAAAGTATTGCTGCGCAGTTAGCGGATGGTGGAACGGTATTAATTGCTGTTCCGAATCATGCTTCTTATGATGCGACTCATTATAAAAAACATTGGGCGGCTTATGATGTCCCTCGGCATCTTTGGCATTTCACGCCTAAAACGATTGGGCAATTAGCAGAAAAAACGGGGTTTAAGGTGGTTGATCAAAAACGATTGCCCCTCGATCCTTTTTATAATTCTTTGTTGAGTGAGCAGTATAAGGGGAATCCGCTCGCTCTTATTTCTGGTGGTGTTGTGGGCGCTATTTCTTTGTTGAAGAGTTATGTGGATCCTGCTAAGAGTACTTCTCCTATTTATATTTTGAAGAAGGTGGTCTGAATTAATATCAGAATTTGCAGAATTTTAGAATTTAGCAGAATTTTCCAAAGCGGCTTGAGCGTGATTCTGAATCAGAATTTGCAGAATCTTAGAATTTAGCAGAATTTCCAAAGCGGCTTGAACATAATTTCTGAATCAGAATTTACAGAATCTTAGAATTTAGCAGAATTTGCTAAAGCGGCTTGAGCATAATTTCTGAATCAGAATTCGCAGAATCTTAGAATTTGCAGAATTTCCTAGAGCGACTTGAGCGTAATTCTGTAAATTTAATAATCCTGTAAATTCTGGTTCAAACAATAATTAAAAGTAGTCTGAATCAGAATTTGCAGAATCCTATAATTTGCAGAATTTCCATAAGCGAATTGAGCATAATTCTGTAAATTCAATAATCCTGTAAATTCTGATTCAAACAATAATTAGCACCTTATCCTCATGCAGCCGCCTTCTCCTCTTTCTCCGTAGGACTCCTAAAGACTAGTTTATCATCGAAAGCATCCAACATCACTTTAGACTTAGGTTCAATCTCTCGCTTAAGAATGGCTTTAGACAAAGCATTTAATACTTTCTTTTGAATGACTCGCTTGACAGGTCTGGCGCCAAATTGTGGATCAAAGCCTGCATTAGCGATATAATCAATTGCCTGTGGCGTAGCAGATAATTGAATCTCTTGATTCGATAACACCTGCTCTAAACCTTTCAATTGTATCTCCACAATACTTCGAATATTGCCTGCGGTTAATGGTTGGAACATCACCATTTCATCAATTCGATTCAAGAATTCTGGTCGTAAAGATTGCTTCAAGACATCAAAAACCATCGCCTCTGTCTTTTCAAAAATTTCCGCTCCGTTGTTTTCATTTAATCGGGCGAAGTTATCTTGGATAACATCTGCTCCCATATTGGAAGTCATGATAATAATGGAATTTTTGAAATTTGCCACTCTACCTTTGTTATCCGTTAATCGACCATCATCTAATACTTGTAATAAGATATTAAACACATCCGGATGTGCTTTTTCTATTTCGTCTAGTAAGATTACAGAGTAGGGTTTTCTGCGTACTGCTTCCGTCAATTGACCGCCCTCATCATAGCCTACATAGCCTGGAGGCGCGCCCATTAATCGAGAAACAGCATGTCGTTCTTGATATTCAGACATGTCTATACGGGTCAACATATTTTCGTCATCAAACAAGAATTCTGCTAAGGCCTTAGCTAATTCTGTTTTTCCGACACCTGTTGTACCCAAGAATAAGAAAGAACCAATTGGTCGTTTGCCATCGGACAAACCTGTTCTATTTCTTCGAATGGCATCTGCAATCGCTTCAATAGCAGGCGCTTGCCCCACTACTCTCTTCTCTAGTTCTGCTTCTAAATTAATTAACTTTTCTCGTTCACTCTGTAGCATTTTCGTTACGGGAATACCTGTCCACTTGGCAACGATCTCTGCAATATCTTCTGCACCTACCTCCTCTTTCACAATGCGCTTACCTTCCGCTTGAAGTGCTGCTAATTGGTCTTGAAATTGCTGATACTCTTCTTGCGCAGCAGGAATTTTGCCATAAGTAATCTCCGCAACCTCACTAAAGTTTCCTTCTCGTTCTAATTGCTTCGCCTCTAACTTTAATTGTTCGATTTGCTCCTTTGCTTTTTGAACGCCCAATACCACTCCTCGCTCACTTTCCCATTTTGCTCTAAACTGATTGCGTTGCTCTTCCATATTGGCAATGCTCTCATTTAGTAATTCAATTTTAGTCTCATCCTTTTCCCTCTTCATAGCCTCTCGCTCAATCTCCAAGTGACGAATTTTTCTTTCTATTTCGTCCAATTCTTCTGGCATAGAATTCATTTCTAAGCGCAGTCTTGCAGCCGCTTCATCAATCAAATCAATCGCCTTATCTGGTAAAAACCGATCCGTGATGTAACGATTAGATAGTTGGACAGAGGCAATAATAGCCTCGTCCTTAATATTAATTTTATGGTGTGTTTCGTACCGTTCTTTTAAACCTCTAAGAATAGATACTGCATCTTCTTCTCCTGGTTCATCTACTAGAACAGTTTGAAATCGGCGTTCTAATGCCTTGTCTTTTTCAAAATATTTTTGGTATTCCTTTAAGGTCGTTGCGCCTATAGATCGCAACTCGCCTCTAGCCAAGGCAGGCTTTAGTATATTCGCTGCATCCATCGCTCCTTCACCACCTCCTGCACCTACTAGCGTATGAATTTCGTCAATGAATAGAATAATATTTCCGTCAGCTGAAGTAACTTCTTTAATAACTGCTTTTAATCGTTCTTCAAATTCTCCTTTATATTTAGCACCTGCGATTAGGGCACCCATATCTAAGGCAAAAATTTCTTTATCTTCTAAATCTTGTGGTATATCTCCATTCACAATCCGGTGCGCCAGGCCCTCAGCGATAGCTGTTTTACCAACACCTGGATGACCTATTAGTAAAGGATTATTTTTTGTTCTTCTAGCTAAAATATGTAGCAAACGTCTAATCTCTTCATCTCTACCAATGACTGGGTCGAGCTTTCCAGCTCTTGCTTTCTTATTTAGATTAACCGCATATTTATTTAATGCATTATAAGTATCTTCTGCACTATGGCTCGTTACTTTGGAGCCTTTTCTCAAGTCTTTGATCGCTGCTTTTAAATCTTTTTCATTGACGCCATTATCCTTTAATAGTTGGGAAGCGGAATCTTTCACTCTTAGAATACTTAATAGTAAATGTTCTAATGCGATATATTCATCTCCAAATTCTTTTAAGAACGTAGCCGCTCGTTGCATGACTTCATTCGCTGCTCTAGCTAAATAAGGACTACCACCTTGAACCTTGGCATATCCTTTTATCAATCGTTCTGCCCCTTTAAGTACATTGTCTAAATTGACAGACAGCTTTTTAAAAATAAAAGGGGTTACATTTTTGTCCACCTCTATTATTCCTTTTAAAAGGTGCCCGACTTCTATCGCTTGATTACCATTTTCAAAAGCTAATTGTTCTGCTCTTTGAATGGCTTCTTGTGTTTTTAATGTGATGTTATTCGGATTCATCTTTATAAATATTTTTAAGGATAGTATGTGGATTATCTTTTCTACTCTACTTCCTTTATTTGATTTTTCTAAAGGTAACCTCAATAGATTACAATAGGTATTGTACAATTCTTATTCCATTGAAAGAAAGAAGACAAAATGTACTTTAATAAGTTTTGGTCTTGACAAAATGACATGTTAATTAAATAATAAATGCCATAATGTCTTTTAAGTGGGTTCTTTTTTAGAAAATGTTTAAATTTGAATAAGGCTAAATGAAGAGAACAAAATTGAATTCAAACGAGTGTAAAACAAAGTTGGGGCAGCATCCCCTTAGTGAAAAGAACAAAATAATTTGAGCCATTATACTTGTTCTACCAGCCCGTCCGCTTTGCGGTCTGTCTAAAGCCAGATAGATTCACTTGCTGTGCAAGTTCATCTTCTAAGAAAATCTAAAAAATGAACCGTAGTACAGA
>JALZWC010000157.1 GCA_023300255.1 Saprospiraceae bacterium
TAAATCTTACATCATAAATCATATATCTGTTACGTGAAACTAGATGGATATATGATGTATGATATCTGATTTTTGATTTTTGATTTTTTCCGTTCTGCCTTGTACCTACTATCAAAAAAGGTTGTACCTTCTATTCCAAATCTATTAATAATCAAAAGTCAGTAAACGATCATTATTTCGAGCAACCAACACCGTTGTCTTATCTCCAATTTGAATAGTCTCTATATCTCTAATCTCTCCCTTTACTAAAAAACCAGATTCTTTAGCAGGCATAGAAACGAAGTCTCCTTTTCCATTTCCTTTTAAGAAAAGTCCATAGCTGCCATCATAAATCCCAACCTCTGGTTTAGATCTATAAAAATTGCCACCTAGTAATAAATCAAGCTGTCCATCTTTGTCAAAATCTTCTAATGATACAGCATATACTGGGGCATATTGTGCTGCTATAGGTAAGTTTAGTAATTCAAAAGTGCCATTTCCATTGTTAATTGCTACACTACTTTGGGTGGAATAAACAGTTGATTTAGCAGCGGTGCGGATTTCTTTTTCGGAGAAAATATCACTTACCTTTTGTTCTTTATAATTTTCATAGCGCAAATATTTTTTCTTTAGGTTAGGTAATTGCATAACCAAATCATGGCGCAAAACTAGTGGGTAAGATTCATCGCCATTATACATAGAAAGGATTTGTTCTGCTGATTTATTGCCATCAAAATCATTGACAAATAAACTCATCGGTTGTGCTTCGGAAGCTTTAAATCTGGAATTCAATCCATGATTCCCTATTACTAAATCTATATCTCCATCCTTGTCTATATCTTTTGCTTTAATACAATTCCATAAACCATTACTTTTTGCTAATCCTGCCTGTTCTGTGCGTTTAGTAAAGATGCCTTTGTTGTTTTCGAAAACAGAAATTGGCATCCATTCTCCGACAATAATTAAATCGTCATCTTGATCTTGGTCATAATCTATCCATACGGCATCTGTTATTAAGCCAATATTTTGTAATTCCTTTGCTCTTTGCGGAGTGCTATTTGTAAATCTCCCCGTACCATCGTTTTCTAGTAAATAACCATTCACTGGTACGCCATATACTCCTGGTTTCAATCGAACACCAACAAATAAATCTATATCTCCATCTTTGTCAAAGTCTGACGCCCGAACACAAGAAGTGCTTTCTAATTTGAAAGAAGGGAGGATTTGTGGAGACTTTTTAAAATTTCCTGCCCCATCATTTATAAATAAATGATCGACTAATTCATTGGATAACCCAGTAAATTCATTACTTCCTCTAGCAACATATAAATCTAAATCGCCATCGCCATCTGCATCAAAAAAAGTAGCATCTGTATCTTCTGCATATTGATAACTTTCCCATACAGCTTCATTCGTTTTTATAAATTGTCCGTTTGCTTGTTGAAGGAATAAAGCCGCTGCTTGACCTTTTGCTCCACCAATAAAAACATCTACTAAGGCATCTCCATTGACATCGCCTGTACATAACTTTGGTCCGTCTGCGGATACCATTTGAAATAGCAATCTATCTCTATTAAAATCGCTGAATTTATTTTCTTGATGTTGATAATTAATGGGAGGATTAGTGGGTTGTTGAAAAACAGTTTTTATAGTTGCTGCTGGACTAGCTGTGTTGTAGCTTTTAGCATCTGCTTGATTTAATTTTAAAGTTTGATTGCTGGGAACATTTGTAAGTGTAGTAGTTGTTTCGTCTGGCCATTGAACAACTACTTTATCTACTTGCTGAATTTCTCCTAATCCGAAAATTAATTTATGATCAACAGAAGATTGAAAACCTTTACTAGTTACTAACTCTTGATAAAACAATTGGTCTTTAGCGTATAGTGTCACTTGCGTTCCTAATGCATAGGTATTAGCGCCTTTTCCTGTCAATGCAAAACCTAAATAGTTATTTTCAGAAAGATGATCTACTTCGTTTCTATAAACAAAAGCAGGCATATTACAATTATTAACGACTAAATCTAAATCTCCGTCATTATCTAAATCTCCATATGCTGCACCGTTAGAAAAGCTGGGGGTAGCCAAACCCCATTCTTTTGTTTTCTTAGAAAACTGTAAATTCTTGTCATTCTCAAAAACATAATTTGGAATCTTTTCAGAAGGCATTGCTTCTATCAATTTTAATATAGCACCTTCTTCTCTCTTTCTAATAGCACCAATTATTTTAGGATCCGTTGCATCAAAATTAATATAGTCTTGATCCATCAAATCTTGGTAGATACCATTCGTCACATAAATATCTTTGAAGCCATCATTATTTAGATCCGCTAATAAAGCACTCCAACTCCAATCGGTTGCATGTACGCCAGCCAATCTTCCAATCTCACTAAAGGTATTATTCCCATTATTTAGTTGTAATACATTTCTAGTAAATTGATGATAGTATCCATTCTGTACATTGAGCTGATATTTATCCCAATTTTCAAAAGTCATTTTAGACTTGTATCGCGCTTCTGTTTCTGGAAGCATATCCGTTACAAATATTTCTGGGTACCCATCGTTATTCATATCTGCCATATCTGCCCCCATAGAACCTGCACTAATTTCTCGAATTTGGTTTTCTAAGTCTTCTTTAAAAGTACCATCTTGGTTATTAATATAGAGGTAATCTCTTTCAAAAAAATCATTAGATATATGTATGTCTTGCCAACCATCTTTATTCACATCACCAATAGTTACGCCTAAACCGTATCCAATATTACTGCTGTACATATTGGCCGCTGCTGTTACATCTGTAAAGCTGGCTTGATTATTTTTTGCAGTAGATTGAGTAGTTGAAATTAATTCATTTCGATATAATTTATTTCCACCAAAAGGATCTGGAATCTCTCTCAGCCCTGGGCGAATATCAAATCCACCAACGGGTCGTAAAGAGTTATTTAGCAAATACATATCTAAATCTCCATCCTTGTCATAATCAAAAAAAGCAGCATGGGCAGATAAACCCTCGTCTGCTACTCCATAAATTTCGGCTTGCTCCAAAAAGCTAATATTGCCTTGGTCATCTGTACCTTGGCTAATAAATAATTCATTGTGTCGAAGCTCCCCACCTGGTTTTCCTGATTTGCAAACATAAATATCTAACCAACCATCTCCATTTACATCTGCAAAGCTTACGCCACTAGACCAGACGTTTTTAGAGGCCACTTTCGCTTTTACGGTAATATCTTCAAATTGAAAGTCCCCTTTATTTAAGTACAATTTATTATCCACCATATTCCCACAAAAGAAAACATCTGCCAGCCCATCTTTATTCAAATCTCCAATAGCAACTCCGCCACCATTAAAGAAGTTTTTAAAAATGTACGGATTGAAATCGTCGGAATAGCTTAGGTCATTACTAAAGCCTATGCCTGTTGCCTCGGCTGGAAGTAAGGTGAATAATGTTGGTTGATTAGATTCTGTAGAGCAAGATGTATAAAGAAAAAATAAGGTAAGAAAAGGCAAGTATTTCCTCATGGAATAAAAATTCGTTTGTCTGTTATTATGATTAAATAAGGAGGTGGGGAACACTGAGAATTGGAAATTTTGTTAATCAAATTGATCCGATCACTTGCACAGGCTGACCGTTAATTCCGGATCTTACAAAGTCTTCGAGACTTGGGAAGATTTAATTCCTTGAAAACCAAGACTTCCCAAGTTGCAAAA
>JALZWC010000158.1 GCA_023300255.1 Saprospiraceae bacterium
CAATTTTGAATAGCAACTCTTAAATTTATAGCTATTATATACTAACTACGTCTACTTTAGACGTCGTTTTATTACGCTACTAGCTAATACTTATGTATACCATAGCCAAGGAACGCAGGCAGGTGAAAAAAGAAAAATTATATAGAGCGCCAAAATAAAACTACTTACTATAGCAGTGTAAAATAGATTTGTTTAAACTTAATGAGCTGTCGAAGACAGCGAAACAAGTAGTAATTTATTTCTACATTGTATTACACACCAAAACTTACTTATGAGAAAATACACAATGCTATGCCTGCTAGTATTAGGGATACTAGCAACAGATGGGTATGGACAAAAAGAAACTAAGTTGCAAGCAGATTATGCCTATCAAAAAATGGGCTACTCGTCTTCTGCTGATCTATATGAGCAAGTTGGCGCGTCGCGTTTAAACACGGCTGCCAAAGCTCGATTGGGCGATAGTTATCGGTTGAATGGGAATACAGAGGCAGCAGAATATTGGTACGCGATAGCCGTAGCGGAAACACCTGATGCAGAAGATATTTTGCACTATGCACAGATGCTGCAAAGTAATGGGAAATGTGAAGAAGCGATTACTTATTATAATGAATATTTAGAGGTGGTAGAAACAGAAACGATCACACCAAGAGCAAATATTAAAGATTGCTCAGAATTAGACTTTCGAGCGAAAAGTAATACACGGGTGACTAATATGACTGCGCTAAATTCACCGCATTTAGATTTTAGTCCAATCCCTTATAAAGGAGGAGTAGTCTTCACTTCAACTAGAGGTAGAGACAATACAAAAATGATCGACCAGTGGACCAATGACAATTTTTCTGATTTATTTTATGCAGAAAAAGATGGCAATGGACAATTCAAAAAACCTGCTGTTTTTGAAGGAAGAATCAATGAGCAATTTCATGATGGAACCGCTACGTTTAATAAGTCAGGAACGCGTATGTTCTTTTCTAGAAATAGTGAAGGAAAGAATAGTAAAGAAGTCAATGATTTAAAAATATATAGTGCTGACTTAGTAGACGGAGTTTGGACAAATATTAAAGCACTTCCTTTTAATGACAAAGAATTTGCTACTTGTCATCCGACTTTATCTCCAAATGGTCGCTACCTGTATTTTGCCTCTAATCGCCCAGGAGGCATAGGAGGGATGGATTTATATGTAGTGAACAAAAGAGGGACAAGCTGGTCTACACCTAGAAATTTAGGCCCTACGGTCAATACGCCATCCAATGAAATTTTTCCATTTACAAATAAGAAAGATGAATTATTCTTTGCTTCTAATGGCCATCAAGGCATGGGAGGGCTGGATATATATAGTGTAGAAAAAGCAAATGGAGATTGGCTTCCTGTAGAGAATCTTGGTGCGCCGTTTAATTCCATAAAAGATGATTTTGGGTTTAGCCAAATGAATAGTGGAAAAGAAGGTTATTTCTCTTCTAGTCGTGGAAATGGATTAGGTGGAGATGATATCTATCAATGGCAATCAGATGAATTGATTAGTAGCACGATGGATAATACTAATATTATTGCGGTAATTGATGAGGCAACTGGTGCGAGAATTCCAGCGGCGATGGTTACTATTACAGAGGGTATAGCCAACAAAATGACCGATACAGGAAAAGAAAATACAGAAGATGTATCTGATATGATTAGCTTTTTAACAGATAATAAAGGGATGGTGAGTCCGTCTTTTGCAGCAGGACAAACCTATACGATCAGTGTTAATAAACCAGGCTATACTACTTATAGAAAAATAGTAACTGCTTATGATTTATTGAAGGCAAGAGAGTGGACCGTGGCGATTGCGAAGCGAGACGGGGTGGTACTAGATGGTAGTGTTTTAAATAAAAAATATGACCATGCTGTACCAAATGCTATAGTTACCTTATTTAATTTCTGTACTGGAGAAAAAGAAAAAGTTCTATCTGATAGCGATGGAAAATTTTCCTTCTTTTTAGATTGCAAGTGTGATTATGAAATAGTTGGAGAAAAGGAACGATTTAATGCGGATAAAAAAACAATTTCTACGATTGATATTAACTGTGAGGACACTCACCCTATTACAACAACACTCCTATTGAACATTGGGTCGGCACCAAGAACTACAACTTCTAGTAGATCGGTGCCGATTACAAGTTCTTCTCCTACTCGTATTGTAAACGCGCCTGTAGCTACTTCTTCCCCTACTCGTGTTGTAAACGCACCTGTAGCTACTCCAGTGAATGCACCAGTGAATAGAACTACTCCAGTGAGTACGCGAACGAATAGCGCTACTCCAGTAGTGAAGAACCTAAGTGATCTATCTAGTGAAAATCTTGATTTGTCTGTTGGTAATATCATTACTTTAGATAACCTATACTATGACTATGATAAATTCTTTATTCGACCAGATGCGGCAAAGGAATTAGATAGAATAGTTACTTTAATGAAGCAATATTCTACAATAGAATTGGAATTATCCTCACACACGGATTCTAGAGGACGTAAAGGATATAACCAGACTTTGTCACAGAAACGAGCAGATGTAGCCATCAACTATATTATTTCTAAAGGAATTTCCCGCAAGAGATTGATTGCAAGAGGTTTAGGGGAAGAACAACTAAGGAATCATTGTGCAGATGAAACTTATTGCTCCGAAGAAGAGCATCAAGAAAATCGTAGAACAGAGGTGCGTGTTTTGAAAAGATAAAATGAATTAGGCAAAGTGTAAGAATAAATTGGTCGTTTTAAGCTAGACATTTTTTCTTCTAAGGAATGCTAAAAAAATAAGCATAGCTGGGCTACGGTTTCTTTT
>JALZWC010000159.1 GCA_023300255.1 Saprospiraceae bacterium
AGTACTTCTTAAAGGGTAACAAGTCTAAGGAATGAGGAGATAATAAATGTTACAAGTTGGGTTAGTCATTTTTCTGTCTTAGGAAGCCAAAAAACTAGTACATAGCAGGGCTACGGACTCTTTTTTTGGCTTTCTAAGACTGGAAAAGGGCAAGCCAAGTTGAGACAGTTATTATTTCGTCATTCCTAATAGAAATGTCAAAGATTAGAAAATAACGTAGACAATTTGATAAATGAACTAAATAAATCTTTCAAGCTAAAGATGTTTAAACGTTATTTAATAATATTAGTTACCGATGAAAACGAATAAAATTGGTCCCTAAATAAAGTGCTTTCTACAATTTTAACGAGTACACAAAGAATTATTTATTTAGTCGTTGTCACGACATTGGACATGCAGTTTAGTTAATTAGGTAACGGCAAAAACATAACTTCCCCATCTAGGACGGATTCTTTAGTCGTTATTAAGCCCTTAAGAATCATGTAGAAGTAAATCTCCAGTCTAGTACTGGTTTAATTTGGGTATTCTTACACATTCCTTAGTCATCTTTAAAGCACCATCGACAAAGTAATTATTTTTCCTCCACGAAGCACTTCCATGACTATAGCCCCCCCTGGAGTTAAAGTATTAATTTGGCCTTTTATACTATTAAGATTGTGCGGTTTATCACAAACAATATTTTGAATACTCAAAATGATATCTCCTCCAATCCAAAGATCTCTTCCAAAGATATTTGCTTTAAAGGAACCGCCTCTCAGATTTGCTTTATCCGCAATTGAACCACTTACTACTCTTTGAATTAAAACGCCTGCGCCAGAGGGTATATTAAATGCCGCTGCGATTTCATTTTGGATAAATACTCCTTCAAAACCAATCCAGAAAGGGGAGCGTTCTAATAGAATCTTCTTAGATGGAGTGATGGAAGCAGCAAAGCCTATTCCGTCAAATCCACCACTTTGAGTTAATATAGAACTTACAATACCTATTACCGCTCCTTTCGTATTGAAAATAGGGCCACCTGAATTACCTTGATTGATTGCCGCATCTGTTTGAAGGAACTCCATTTCCATTCCTGCAAGTATAACTCCTCTTTTTTGTTTACCACTAATATGACCAACTGATAAGGAGTGCTCTAATCCATATGGTGTACCTATAACGATTATTTGTTCCCCTATCTTAACACTATCTGAATTCCCTAAAGTGGCCACTGAAATATTTTTGGGAACATTCCTCATTTTGAGCAAAGCGATGTCAGCTGAAGCTATAGAGGAAACTACTTCTGCAAAAAAAACTTGTCCGTCATGCGTTTTGATAACGATCTGTTCTGCAGATTCAACAACATGAGCAGCTGTAATAATTAAGCCTTCTTTATCGATTATTACACCAGTTCCTAGCCCTCCACTTTCTCCAATATTTCCGTCGGTAACCACCGTTTCCGTTGTCTTAATGGTGACTACAGTAGGATTTACTTGGTCGTAAATTTTACTAAAGTCTTGTGCTTTTAAAAACAAAGAATAGAAGGCAAATAATAAAGTTATTCCTGTTTTCAATAAAAATTTATTCATTAAAATAACTTTCGTTAGTTCTTTCATTGTTTTTTATTCTTTTTAACCGCTCCTAAATTCAACCTCATACCAAATCCTCCAGAATCATTTTTATCTAGATCCCCTATGGTCGAATCACAGTTTCCGCATGTTGCTTTTGAACCTTGAACCTTATAAAATTTATTTCGTTCATCCAATGCTATTCTATTATCCGCTATTGGCTGAGAGAAATAGGAAGAAGTATTATCTGAACTAGATAGGTCTGCCTGACTAAAAAGCTGCATTTGACAAGACAAGCAATGAAAGCCAGAATTATCTTTCTCAGTTATCTTATTATTTATCACTTGATATTTAGCATCTCCCTGGTGATGGTATCCTAGATGGCTACGACAACCAGCACAATGAAATGCTGTTTTGGTGCTATCAGTAGCAACGCCATGATAATGGATCTCAGATTTATTGATTGCGGTGGTATTATTGGCATCTAGCAAATGCCCCCCGCAAGCGCCACAACTAAAAGAACTATCCTGGTGGGTATGGGTATGCTGGTGATTTGTAGAATTAGAGGTATCCTCTAAATTTACTTGACCAATCAATAACGAAGAATGAAAAACAAACAGGGCAAAAAAGAAATGTTTGAACATAGTAAATTATTTAAATATTTAGTCTGAAGATAAAGAACGAGAAAAAAAGAAGTAGCCAAGAATCTGCACTTATTGTTTCGTCGTTCCTAAGAGCGTTAATTTAAGAAATAGGAGCGAAAATAACAAGTCAAGATTCTTAATCTATTTTTGACATGTTCCTAAGTATTAACTTGAAGGACTACTTAGGAAAAACTTGCACTCCGTGAATCCATGGTAAAAAGACACTAAATAGTGTTAACCACTTGTCCATATATCCTTAAAGAAAAGTAAAGATAGTGCTTAATCTACAAGTTTACCTAACGACCAAAAGTAGTTGACAATTATTTGGAATTTAACGGTATAACTGAAAGGGCGACATAATAAACAACATACCTGTATATGTCGCTCTTTCAGGGCTGAAAAGTGTCAACTAGTTAGATAAACTTGTCGCTTCATCAAAATTAAAAAAGGTTTAGTTAGGCAAAAAGTGAGAATAAATTGGTCGTTTTAAGCTAGTCATTTTTTACGCTAAGATGAAGGAGTGTAAGCTCCTGAACCGCAAAGCGGATGGG
>JALZWC010000160.1 GCA_023300255.1 Saprospiraceae bacterium
CTACTACTGACCTTACGTCGGAGCGACTTTTTGGAGCTATGCTTCTTCTTACGTTCTAAACGCTTTCTATTCACCGAAGCAGGGGTGCGCGTTGATTTCCTCTTTTTATTTGTTACTGCAGATTGCTCCAACAAGTGTTTTAATTTTCTAAGTGCTTCCTTTTTATTGTTTAACGCAGATCTAGAGTGAGAACAATGAATAATTAAATATCCATCTTTACTTATCCTAGTACTTAATTTACTTAAAAGCAAAGCCTTCGTTTTTTCTTTAAACAAGTTGGAAAATTCTAATTTAAAAAATAGACTGGCTTTGGTGGAGACTTTATTGACATTTTGCCCTCCATTACCACCACTTCTACTCATCTTAAAAAAGACTTCTTTCTGTAATGCTGCTATATCTAGAAGCATTGGTGCTGTATTCATAATTTTTTTTTCTATTCTAGTTATCATTTAGTTGTATAAAATAGACATACTCTTAAAGAACGATATACACAAGTTGATTATTCTACTCTACAAAGCTATCTTTTCCTTTAAACAACTTACTTTTACGATGAAAAGTTCCAACTTTCTAATGGAAAGACTAACATAGGGACTAAATCAAGCCCTATTTCCTTATTTCTATTTAAACACTATGACTAAATTCTTGTTTAGACAGGTAATTCGGTATTCGTAACGGACAAAGAAAACATTCAATCTACCATGAAAAGAAAAAGTGTTATAGTCTGGTTTCGTCAAGATTTACGATTGCATGACAACGAAGCCTTGTACGATGCCTTAAAAGCAGGAGAACAAATCATTCCGGTTTATGTATTTGATAAAAGAGTATTTTTAGAAAAAACCAAATTTGGCTTTCCAAAAACTGGTAAATTTCGAGCGCAATTTATTATCGAAAGCGTTCAGGATCTTAGAAACAATTTGCGAGCATTAGGAAGTGAATTGATTGTGAGAGTAGGCAAAACAGAAGATATAATCTTTGAAATTGCACAGAAAGCAAAAACTAGTTGGGTATTTTGTAATCGGGAACGTACGGAAGAGGAGGTTGAGGTGCAAGATGCCTTAGAGCAAAAACTTTGGTCCATCGGTCAAGAAGTTCGATTTTCAAGAGGCAAAATGTTATACTATACTTCAGATTTACCTTTTCCTGTTACACATACTCCTGATATTTTTACACAATTTAGAAAAGAAGTAGAGCGATTTATTCCTGTCCGTGAGGTGCTACCAACTCCTACCAAAGAGGATTTTCAACCAATAACCTTAGCTATTGATTCTGGCGAAATTCCAAGTTTATCAGATTTAGGGCAAGAGCCAATTCTACCTGATGCTCGCCGTGCATTAGATTTTAAAGGAGGAGAGACAGAAGCATTGAAAAGATTACATTATTACTTATGGGAAACAGATTTTATCCAAGAGTATAAACAGACCAGAAATGGTTTAATTGGTGGTGATTATTCTTCTAAATTTTCTGCATGGTTAGCACAAGGGTGCCTATCTCCAAAATTAATCTATCAAGAGTTAAAAAAATATGAAGCAGAAAAAGTAAAGAATGATTCCACTTATTGGCTCTTTTTTGAACTATTATGGAGAGATTTCTTTAGATTGATTGGTAAGAAATATGGTAACAAGATATTTCAGAAAGGAGGAACTAAATTAGAATATGATGCCGATTTAAAGGAAAATAAACAGTTGTTACAAATTTGGATAGAAGGACGCACTGGTGTCCCCTTTATAGATGCTAATATGAAAGAATTAGCATTGACTGGATTTATGTCAAATCGAGGCCGCCAGAATGTAGCAAGTTTTTTAGTAAAAGATTTATTCGTTAACTGGCAGATGGGTGCTTCTTATTTCGAATCGATTTTAATAGATTATGATGTCTGTAGTAACTGGGGTAATTGGAATTATATAGCAGGTGTAGGAAGTGATCCAAGGGAAAACCGCTACTTTAATATTTTGGCTCAGGCTAAGCGATACGATCCAAAAGGAGAATACGTCAAGTTATGGTTACCAGAGTTAAAAAATATACCTGCTGATAAGATCCATTATCCAGAAAAATTGAGTACGAAAGAGCAGGCAACTTATCATATGCACCTTGGAGAACATTATCCTAAATCTATGATAAAAATGGAGAAGTGGGTGTAGATATATGCATCTGTTTACATTTCAGCTTCGTTACTAAACCTTTTAGCCCATTTAATGTTTCACCTTTAAAATATCTAGTAATACAAAGCAATATCAATTTTCTAGCCCAACAACTTCTATATAATGACCATAAACGAAAGAGCAACAGAAAGTATTCAAACCATGCCTACAAGTACGGGCGAATATTTGGGAGAAATGTCTAAAAAGCAACCTATTATGCTTGTTTTTCTTAGACATTTTGGTTGTACCTTTTGCAGAGAAGCTTTGAGTGAAATCTCTATGAAACGAGAAGAATTAGTATCCAAAGGAACAGAGATTGTATTTGTTCACATGGCGGATAATGAAACAGCAACAAGATATTTTAAGCGGTATAATTTAGATGGTGCTATCCATATTAGTGATCCTGAATGTACTTATTATGCTGCTTTTGGGTTAGTCAAAGCTAATGCCACACAGTTAATGGGATTACGTGTTTGGATGAGAGGATTTAATGCAGGGGTAGTTGGGGGACATGGTATTGGTAAATTGATGGGCGATAGTTTTCAAATGCCCGGTATCTTTTTAATACAAGATGGTCAGATTAGAGATAAATATATTCACAAACTATCTTCTGATAAACCTGATTATGCTAAGTTGACAGAATGTTGTCAAGTGGGATGAACGAAAGATCCCGAAGGGTCAAGGTCTGGTAGACCTTGAAGAGAGAGAACCGCAAAGCGGATGGGAGGCAAAATAGCTAAGCCTCTCCTTTCGCTCTTTCTGACTCAAGTCAGAAACTCGCTCCAAGCTTGAACTTTCCACCTATTCAGTTGGCTTACCTTGGCTACCCGCCAAAATTCCTCCATCAATCGTCAATTCTATTCCTGTAATATATTTAGATTCCTTATTTGCTAAGAAAAGGGCACTATAGGCGACATCAATAGGGGCTCCAAAATGCCCCATTGGAATACCTGCCTCTACCTCTTGGATCATCTTTGTCCGCATAGCTCCCTCTCCTAACATAGCATCCCACATTGGCGTCATTATAGCCGCAGGATGAATACTGTTACAACGAATTTTATAGCCTTTTTCTGCACAATATAAGGCTACACTTTTTGTATGATTTCTTACGGCCGCCTTACTTGCTGCATAAGCGACCGCCAAAGGAATTCCTACGATACCACTTCTAGAAGAAATATTTACAATGCTTCCTCCTTTCTGTTTCATCATTTTAATAGCGTACTTACAACCCAACATTACGCCAGTAGAATTAACAGATTGTACTTCTTGCCAAGAAGCCAAGTCTACATTTTCAGCATCATAAGGTCCCTTTGTTTCCAAAAAGCCAGTAATACCTGCATTATTAATCAATACGTCTAACTGACCATATTTCTTAAGAATATAGGCACTCAGTTGCGCCCATTCTTCTTCTAATTTTACATTTAAGTGTTGGTATTCACTATTTAATTTTAAAGATTTAGCCAATACCTCACCAGCCTCATCATTGATATCTGAAAGGATAACAATGGCTCCTTCTTGATGAAATAATTCAGCAATAGCTTTTCCGATTCCTCTGGCGGCCCCTGTAATTAGACAAACTTTTTTATGGAGTCTTTTCATGTGTTATTTTGATAAAAAGAAAGAAACTTTAAGCCTTCCCTTTTCCCAATTCGATCGCTCTTTTGTAAGCTGCTTTTGCACCATCAATAATATCTTTATGCACTTTATTATCTCTATAAGATTTAATGGCCGCTTCTGTAGTTCCACCCTTAGAAGAAACTTTAGAGATCCATTCTTCACAAGATAAATCAGATTTATTATAGAGATCCACTGCGCCTTTAAAAGTTTGACTGACTAGTAACTCCGCTTCTGAATTAGAAAATCCTAATTGCTTAGCGGCAGTCATCATTGCATCCATAAAGTAATACACATATGCAGGACCACTTCCAGAAATAGCTGTCGTCGCATCAATCAATTTTTCTGTTTCTACATAAACAGTTTTCCCTGTTGTATTTAGTAGATTTTGAACCATGACTAATTCTATTCTAGTCACATCATCTGTAGAAGTAAAAGCAGTCATGCCCATTCCTACTTGAGCAGGTAAATTAGGCATTGCGCGAATGACTTTCTTGACGCCCAAGGCAGTAGAAATAGTATTAATGGTCACACCAGCCATAATAGATACAAATACCTGTTGTGGATCAACATAAGGTTTGATATTGTCAAACAATAGATTTATATCTTGAGGCTTTACCGCCAAAATAATGAGATCTGCCTTACTTAAACATTCATCTGGATTCCCATAGACCGTACCAATTTCTTGCTTTGCTAGTTCTTCCGCTTTTTTAGGGAATTTTTCCAAGATCATCATATCCTTATGATTCGCAATCTTTGAACGTAAAATGCTCTGGGCATAGGTCATTCCCATATTGCCACCACCGACGATTAATATTTTCATGTATTTAGAATTATAAGTTACTTTATATAAAGGGATAATTTTTTGTTATAAATTATTTCTAATTATTGTACTATTAGGTTATTAGAAAGTTTTAGACAAGCCCTAATTGTATATGAAATAAAGCTAGAGCAACTAAAAAGTTCATTCGACTACTTTAGAGTGGTTGGATGAAACGTCTAAATA
Source organism: Saprospiraceae bacterium (assembly GCA_023300255.1). Lineage (GTDB taxonomy): Bacteria > Bacteroidota > Bacteroidia > Chitinophagales > Saprospiraceae > JAFMDF01. The sequence continues at coordinate 4,759 of JALZWC010000160.1, forward strand.
TATTTCCTATGCAATTCTTTTAGACTGTATGGAGAGGTATAGAAAATTAGACACAGGCTTTTCTAATTCTTAATCTTAATTCCTGTTTGTCAATTTCTTTTTCTGTTTGGATTTCCATTAATAATTTCAATTCGTCTTTAACCACGAGTTTGCCCTTTTTAATTTTTATGATTGATGGATTGTGTGGTTTTATCTTTGGATTGAAAGCCATAATTCGCTTTAATAGATAATTTATTTTTTCTAAGTCTCCAACGATTCTTGGGCCATCATAATAAGCTTGTAAAACATTTGTTTCGAATAGTGGAAGAATTTCAGATTTTATTTTCTCTTGAATCTTCTTCTTTGTTGCGTAAAAGAAAATTAATTTACCTTCATTTTTTCTTAACCACTTTTCTATTTGCCTATCTAATTGATAATCATTAATTGCTGTAGTTATTCCCAAATAAATGAAAAGTCCGCCTATTCCGATTCTTATCCAACCATTTGCATAAGTTCCCCAACCAATTAGTATGCTCCCGATTAGCCATAATGGGTAGGAATCAATTATGGCTTTATATAGATCTTTTATGATTTTCATTAGAGTTGTTTCCGAATTTCTAAGCATTAGGATCATTCCTAAAAGGAGAACGATTCCGATGCTCCCTAATAAGTCTCCAAGAAAGCAATAGACCCAAAGCAATAGTGACTAAGCCAAACAGCATCAGCCAATCGTAGTAGTGTTGTAATAAGAAGAAATCATATAGTCCATGAATGAAAACAGCTAATAAAAAGCCACGAAGAATATAGCTTGTTTTTTTAGCTTCCACAAATTTTGATAGGCCTACAAAATAACCCATGACTACTGCAAATACCGCATGAGCAGGTACTGCTGTTAAGGAACGAACCAGCACTGTTTCCATACCAAATTTTTCTGCATAAATGAGACTCTCAACAGTAGCAAAACCCATTCCAATCATCATGGTATAAATAATACCATCTAAAGGCTCATTAAAAAAATCCTTGCGATAGGAATAACTCAGTAGAGCAATCAGTTTAGCTAATTCCTCACTAAAAGCAACAATAATAAATACATTGACTAATAATAAACCAAAGTTATTAGAATTGTCGATACCTGTTTTTGCGGCTAAGGCTTGTATCCCAAAAACAGGTGCTGCGGATAAAATACCTAGCCCAAAGCAGATAGCTAAGGGGAGGAAGTCTTCTTTTTCATACTTATCTAAGAAATAGATGAGTAGACAAAAAAGCAAACTTGGTAATATGGCAACTACAATTAATAGTGGAGACATTGGAATAAATAATTATTAGAGTAGAGAAGCGAGAAGCGAGAATAGAGACGGGTTTCGTTTAAAAGGCGACGAAATTTTGTTGTTTTTTAAATGAAAGATGTACGTCTCTATTCTCTGGTCTCTACTCTCTGTTCTAAAAAAAGCGGTCTACTTCCTACTGTAAATCTAAGCAAAGATTTACAAACCCGTGAATAGCATCAATAGTAGCTTGTTTCTTTTCAAACATTCCCATATGACCAACTTCTTCGTAAATATGTATATCCGCTAAACTAGCCAAGTGTGTTTGATTCAAGCTATTCTCAATTGGAACGGCTAGATCCTTTTTACCTATTAGATATAACACAGGAACTTTCGCTTGTGTTAATACCTTGGTTTGGTCTGGGCGATCCCTCATCGCTATTAATCCATTGATGATTCCTGCTTGACTGGTTTGACTTCCATAGCCAAGCATTTTATCTAGGATAGGAGGATTAGCGTGTACATATTCCTCGGCAAAGAGTAAGGGCATTAATTGTTTGATATAGAATGCCACTCCGTGCTCTTTTACAAATGTTATGGCTTTTGTTCTACCCTTTTTTTTATCTGCTGGATCTGCGTATGGATGAGAGTGAAATAAGCCAAACCCCAGTAACCGATCAGCATAATGGTGAGCAAAGTTTAAAGCCACATATCCTCCCATAGAATGTCCAATAAGGATACATTGATGGATAGCTTCTTGATCTAATACTGTTTTAACTACCTCTGCCATCACAGAAATAGTCGCATTTTGAATGATCGCTGATTGACCAAATCCAGGTAAGTCAATCGTGATAACTTGATAGGCTTTAAATGCTTGGATGTAGTCTTGCCACATTCGTTGATCTTCTCCAAATCCGTGTAAGAAGACTAAGGTAGGACCTGCTCCAGTGATGGAATAGGCAATATGTTCTTTTTTGTATTTTGCTTTTGGCATTTAGGATGGTTTCAGTTAGACTATTTATTCTTTCACTTTGCCTTAGGTAATTTTACTAACGCCCTTACTTAAGTAAGAGCTAGTACAAATTAAACTAATATTTTAACCACATAGGTACATAGGCCACATAGGCTTATTATTCTATGTGTCCTATGTACCTATGTAGTTAGATTCAATTACTTAACATAGTAAAGAATCATATCTAGTAGCTAAAATACGCCAATCATAATGACTAACAAAATTTTGATAAACTTGTCCATTCCCTTTCTTATAATTTTGAATCGCCTGTTTCAATAATTGATAAAATTGTTCTTCCGTTTCATAAAAATGATCTGCATGCTTATCTGTTGGAATGTGCATTGGATAAGCTAAGCGATTCGGCAAGATGGGAAAGCAATTGCAATAGATAGCCTCTACGACACTTTGTCCAAAGAAATCTTGGTTATTAGTAACAGGTAAAATAGCTGCTTTCCATAGCCACTTGGCGTATTCCCCAAACTCTTTAACGACCCCAAATTGAACGATTTCTTGGGCTAAGTACTCTTTTGCTTCTTGAAAAATAGGCGGTACCTTATGAAAGGAAGTTCCTAGTATCGCTACTTTAAATACAATACCTTCTGCTTTTAAGCGATATAAGGCTTTAAAAAAGGACGCTGGATTTTTATCATATTCCCATCGATGATTCCATAATAATAAAGGAATGTTAGCATCTCCCTCCATTTCATAAGCATCTAATTGTTGTAGATCGACGCCTAATGGCAATACTTTACTCTTTTGACTAATGGACGGAATATTATCTATGCCCTTATAATCAGGAAATTGGGTCAAAAATGCAGGTAAGGCCTCCAAAAAGGAGGCTCGATGGTAAGGAGAATTAAAGAACAGTTGATCTGCAACTAATGTGCTAGTGTAATTGATAAAACCATATTGATTGGCTCTTCTTAATTTAATATCAGGATCTGTAGCAGACCAAGGATAAGTAATTTGATTTTCGTGAAAATAGATAGCAGTGGGAATAGTCGCCGTTTTTTTCCTTGTTAATGCTAAAAAGGTAGTGAAATCTAGCATATCTGTTGCCAAAAGCAAGTCTGGCTCGAAGTCTGTCCAAGTATTATATACTTTCGCTAACTCTACTGCACCTGCATACATTCGCCATTTCCAATGTCTTCCGGGTAAGGATAGTATGCGCACTTCATGTTGGCTAAATTGTTGAAAACCTTCTGCCCACAATTGATGACTACCTGTTAGAAATGGCTCTATTAATGCTATTTTCATGAAAGAAAAGATTATTGGATGAGAGATTATCTAACTGGTTGATACTTTCAGCCCCAACGGGGCATACGCGCCAACTTAATAAATAATTCAGCAGTTCCCAATTTAGAAGGAGTGTATAGCCTTTTGTCCCGCAACTTCTTGTTTTAATTCTGTAATTAAAACTTCTAGACAAATTAAGGCGGTTTGCGTAAAAATTTGTCTAGACGTTTTAATTGTCGAATTAAAACGGGAAGTTGCGGGACAAAGCCTTCTCTAAAATGGGAACTGCTGTAAATAATTAATAGTAAAGTATAAATAATTGATAATCAGTTACTAAAATAGCACTCTCGGATATAACTGCCGTTTGATGTACATTATTCGTGCCGTAGGTACGGCATGTCGGTAGTTCGTCCATTTATAGGCTGTTTTCCGTGCTGTAGGTACGGCATGTGATTTAATTGTCTTTCATATATCGTACCTACGGCACGAAAATCAAGGAATATTATCCTTTTCTACCAACATACCGTAACTACAGCACGATTCAGCTACATCAAACGACGGTTACACCCTATTCTCGGATATAACTGCAGTTTGATGTAGATACAGGGACGAAGCTACGCTCCTTAATTTTCACTCAAGTGTATTTTTACTACAGACAGGGACGAAGCTACGCTCCTTTTGCAATTTACAGTGTTTTAGGAGCGTAGGTTCGACCCTGTCTGTAGAAACGATATTTTGAAATTTTCCTAAGGAGCGTAGCTCCTGCCTAGCGGCCCGATAGGTTCGACCCTGTAAAAATGTACATCAAATAGCAGTTACTCTTATGCTCCGTATGCTGAAAATCATTTGTTTTAATATTATAAAAAATTAGGTTGACGCGTATGCCCATTAGGGCTAACAAGTGTCAACTACTTTTACTGATTAGATAAACTTGTCGTTTATTTTTAGCAAAAGTAATATTTCCTGATCCCTTGCAGCAGGAATAAACCTTTTAGATTACCTTTGCAAGAATTTTATTTGAAGTTGTGAGGCTGTTTAGGAATGTATCAAATCATTTTTAAATGACTTCTGTTTAAGAATATCATATTTATACGCAACAATGGCAATTTTACTTTTCTTTATTATCTCCTATATACTGCTAAGTTTAAGTCTTTACAAAGTATTTGAAAAAGCAGGAGTGGACCCTAAAAAAGCATTAATCCCTGGGGTTAATTTCATGGAATGGTGTAAATTGATAGGGCGGCCAAGTTGGTGGGCGGCGCTATTATTGGTTCCTATTGTTAATATTTTCGTTTACGCAGGGATGTGTATAGATATGGTGCGGTCTTTCAAAAAATATTCCTTTCTGGATAGTGCTTTGGCGGTAATATACGCACCATTAGCATTTTTTGGAATTGGTAAAAAAGAAAATCTGCCATATGATGGGCCTACAATCGTGAAAGAACAGGATTACGGAAATCAATTAGCCGTAGCAGCGGAGAATAAAGATACTTTTACCTATAATAAATTAAGAGAGAAAAATCCCTACCACAAGGGACAGATCAGGGAGTGGACAGAGGCGATTGTCTTTGCTGTTTTTGCAGCTGCTTTTATTAGAATGTTTTTAATAGAAGCTTATGTGATTCCTACTTCTTCTATGGAAGGATCTTTGAATGTTGGAGATTACCTATTTGTAAGTAAGGCACATTATGGGATACGGACGCCTAAGACCATTGCGATGATCCCATTGTTACACAATAGAATGCCTTTTGGGAATGCAGAATCTTATTTAGAAAAACCTAGTTTGGATTTTCATAGACTACCTGCCCTTGAATCAGTTGATAGAAATGATCCAGTCGTATTTAACTACCCAGAAGGAGATAGCGTATATGTAACACCTGGTCGGACATGGAGTATTTATGATTTTCGTAGAAATGCTATTCCACAAGCCACTGCTCAAAGAATTAAAGCTGGAGGGGAGCCTTTAGTCACCCGTCCTATTGATAAGATGGATCACTATATTAAGCGGTGCATTGCTGTTGGAGGAGATACGTTGCAGATTAAAAATAGACAAGTGTACCTCAATGGGGAATTAGCAAAAACGCCTACACACGCACAATTTCGATACTTAGTAAAGCACAAAGGACCTTTAAATGAAAAGAAATTTGCCGATTGGGGGATTTCTGTCGAGGATCAGCGATACTATAATGATAAAGGGGAAAATTATAAAATGTTGGTCTTAAATGAGGATCAGAAACAAAAGATCCAATCTATGGATCCTTCCATAGAAATTGTTCCAAATAATATGTACTGGGTAAATATACCAGAAGGATATGATCCTAGTCGAATGAAGGAATTTGGAGTAGATGAAGGGAATATTCGTACTGCCAATGGTCCTAATAGATTATTACTGACGGTTACAGAGGCACAGATTGCTTCTATAAAAGGCTCAGATCCTGGTGTAGTTGTGGAAATGTATGATGAATCTGATCGGCTATTTCCTCATGATTTAAAGATTAATAAGGGCTGGAATGTAGATAATTTTGGACCAATTTGGATTCCTAAAAAAGGAGCAACTATCACGATTACGCCTAATAACTTAGCAACCTATGAAAGAGTGATTAGTGTATATGAAGGGAATGAGGTAGCTGTAAAGAGTGGAAGAATCTATATCAATGGAGAACAAGCTACTAAATATACCTTTAAAATGAACTATTATTGGATGATGGGGGATAATCGACATAACTCAGAAGATTCCAGAGTTTGGGGATTTGTTCCTGAAAATCATGTCGTTGGTAAGCCGCTTTTCATTTGGTTCTCTACGAAAAATGCGCGTATGAGCGATGGTATT
>JALZWC010000161.1 GCA_023300255.1 Saprospiraceae bacterium
TTTTGTCCCGCAACTTCCTGTTTTAATTCTGTAATTAAAACTTCTAGACAAATTAAGGCGGTTTGCATAGAAATTTGTCCAGCAACGGGAAGTTGCTGGACAAAGCGCTCTCTAAAATGGGAACTGCTGCATCATCAATACCTTTTTAAATAAACTACTGAAATAAAAAAAATACTTTTCTGGCACGATTGTGGATTATTTTGATATATAGAAAATAATAATTAAACCGATTGAAAATTTCATCAGCCGAAATTTTCGTACACAGCACCCAAAGAGAAAAAGAAGTTAGCATTAGAAACCGATTACTAAGTATATACATGAGAAACAACTACCCGTCTACAACGTCGTCTATTCTACTAGTACCCAGTCTTACCACTGACACATTCCATTTACTTTTTTACACTTAATGTAAGACCCGAATAATACTGTTCGATTATTAATACAATAATCTATACATTACTGTGAGAGACTGACCAATTTAATTATTAGCCAAACGAATCTAAAGGAAAACTCTTTCCTTACTTACAACCTTTACTTACAATTACATTCTTCATTTATTGGACAATAATTGATTGATAGAATCCTACGCTCTATAGCTATTGGAACTAACAATAATTATAACTTAATTCATTTACTTGTCTTGGTATCATCCATCCAATGACTTAACACGGTTAATGATTATTAAGTAGATATTGATTTTGTCAATATCTAGAAGCCATTGCTATGGCTTCCACCAACAAAAATAAGAAGCGGCGTACTTATACAAAAATAAGTACAAGCGGCCTAGGTTTTAGGACGCTACCGTAATGAATAAATATTTGATTCCATGAACAGTAAGTTAGTTGCATCCACCTTTCGTAAGGTTTGGGGCCAGTCTGCAGTTTGCTGTAGCCAAGGCACTCAACATATATTAAGCGTACTCTGCTGGGGCAGTTTCCCGCTAGGGTTGCTTGTAACACTACTCTTTACTACTTTTATAACAACAAATATACAAGGACAATGTGTACTTACTTGTGATGATCAAAAGAACATTTCTCTTGGCACAGAAGGGTATGCAGTACTATTTCCTGCATTAATTTTAAATGGCAATTTTGATTGTGCTAGTCCATTAACAGTAGATGTCCTTGATCCGAATGGTTTCTCTTTAGGAGATACGGTACAATGTGAGGAAGTCGGACAAACACTTACTGTAAAAGTAAAAGGGGCAAATGGAGAAAATTGCTGGAGTACAATTGTTGTAGAGGATAAGTTAGCTACTGCTATTCTATGCGAAGATATTTATATCCCTTGTACCTCTTCCATTTTACCAAAAGATGTTGGCTACCCTACCCTACGAGATAACTGTGGATCTTCTACACAAAGTGATTTAAATTATTTTGATCTATTCACAGAATTACCTTGTAACACTATACAGGAAGGTAGAGCAGTAAACGCTCGTATCACTAGAAGCTGGACTATTTTAGATCAACATGGTAATCTAGGCTACTGTACTCAAAATATATATTTACTGAAAGGATACCTCGATCAGATTGTGTTTCCAGGCAACAACGATGGTATTGACGGACAAGTCCTCAGTTGCTCCGCGAATCCTGACGATCTATCTTTTACTGGTGCTCCTACCATTAATGGACTGCCTGTAAAAAATGCGGACTTCTGTAAATTCTTTGTAAGCTATCAAGATCAAACTTCACCGATCTGCCCACCAGCTAGCTATAGAATTTTAAGACGATGGGAAGTAATTGATTTGTGTACTAAAGAAATAAAAGTACATATCCAAGATATTATTTCTGCAGATAATACGGCTCCTGATTTAATCTGTCCTGACAGTTTTTCAGTCAGTGCCAACTCTATCAATTGTACCGCATCTATTATTCTACCAAGAGCTATTGCTTTTGATAGCTGCTCTAATGTAGTCGTACAACCAACATGGGAATTCGGTGCTGGTTATGGTCCTTTTACAGAAATACCAGGTGGTACACATACGATCACCTATACCGCTACAGATGAGTGCGGAAATACTTCGACCTGTACGACTCAACTAACCGTTCTTGATAATACAGGACCAACTGCTGTCTGCAAAGAATTAGTTCATGTTTCTTTGGCCAATGATGGTATAGCTATAGTAGATGCAACCATCTTTGATGGAGGTAGTAAAGATAACTGTGGTATCACAAAAATAGAAGCTAGAAAAGATACCTCCTACCAAGAACAAGTAACATTAAACTGTGCAGATATTGGCATCGGTGTTCCTATCATATTAAGGGTTTATGACGCAGGAGGATTATTCAATGAATGTCGTAGTCAAGTAGTCCTAGATGATGAAATTTTACCGACTCTTATATGCCCTTCTACTCGTACAATTGATTGTCAAGAAGATTATGAAAACACGGTACTTACAGGAATAGCAACAGCAATGGATGTTTGTGGAATTGATTCCATCTATTATACTAATGGCTTAGATTTCAATGCATGTGGAACATCAGGAACAGTCTTGAGAAATTGGTTTGCAACTGACTTTGCTGGTAATATTGGTACTTGTACCCAACAAATAATTATTCTTGACAATACCCCACTAGAAGTAATTTTTCCAGCAGAATATACTACGCACGAATGTAATGCAGATTTAAGTCCTGAAGTTACTGGACAACCTATTGTCACAGGGGACGACTGTGAGTCCATATTAGTATCTCATGAAGATGAAGTCTTCCTACTAGGAGATGCTACGTGTACTCAAATTATTAGAACTTGGAAGGTAATTGATTGGTGTACGTTCAATGGAACAAACGGTAATAAGGAAGGATATCTTTCACAAACTCAAATCATAAATGTTTTAGATTGGACAGCTCCTGAAATCACTTCTTGCCCACAGGATGTAAGCGTTTCCATTAATACTTTTGATTGTGAAACAGTTGTAACATTACCTATAGTAGAAGCTACAGATTGTAATGCAATACTTACTTATCGTAATGATTCTCCATATGCTACCAATAATCAAAACGATGCAAGCGGTCTTTACCCACTAGGTACGACTTTAGTAAACTATACCGTATCCGATGGTTGTGGAAATGAAAGTACTTGTTCCCTCAATATAACGGTTATTGATGAACAGGCACCAACGCCAGTATGTAAGCATAGTATATCAATTGCACTGCGTGAAGATGGCACGGTAGAGGTTCCTGATAATGCGATCAACAGTGGAAGTTACGATAACTGTGGAGGTACAGGAAGTTTAACTTATGAAATTTCACCTAACTTTTTTACTTGTAAAGATATTGGTCAACAGACCATCAATTTAATAGTCACGGACGCATTCGGAAATGCTGACTTTTGTACTACAGATATTTTCATACAAGACAATCATGGCAATTGTGATCCAACTGGATTCTCTGCCATTGGTGGCCGAATTACCACAGAAGATGGCACGGCTATGAATGAAGTAGGAGTAGAAATTTCAGGTGGGATGTCACAAATGAATTTTACTAATCAAGCAGGAGAATATATTTTTCAAAACTTATCAAAGTTGGAATCTTATATGATTCGTCCAACGACAGGAACAAATATAAAAGATGGGATTTCTACTTTTGATGTTGTTTTAATTCAGAAACATATCTTAAATATTGAATCATTAAATTCTCCTTATAAATTGATTGCTGCAGATGTTAATAATTCTAAAACAATCACCACATTTGATGTAGTCTTATTAAGACAAGTCATTTTAGGAATTAAAGAAGAATTTCCAAACAATCAATCTTGGAGATATGTGTCTAGTGACTTTAAATTTCCAGCAGACGAAAACCCATTAGTAAAATCATTTCCAGAGTTTTTAAATTACAGTCAATTATTAGCTAGTGAATTACAAAAAGATTTCATCGCCATAAAAACAGGGGATGTAAATAACAGTGCTAACCCTAGAAATAAAACAACTGGAAGATCAGAAAAACCACCTATATCATTTGAAGTAAATGATATAGACTTAATAGCAGGCAAGAAATATCACATACCATTTCGAGCAGCTAATATTAGTCAACTTTTAGGTTATCAAATGACGATACAATTTGATACCGACCGACTATCGTTTATAGAGGCCATCCCAGGCAAACCGACTACAATGGGTGCAGACAATTTTGGTCTCACCCATTTAAACAAAGGCTTTCTAACAACAAGTTGGGGAGAAATTATTGAAGAAAATCTACCTTCAGATGCTATTTTATTTACTTTAGTATTTGAAGCAAAAAAGAATGAAAAATTATCAAAAATACTTGGTATAAAATCTAACATTACGGAAGCCGAAGCGTATACTAAAGCAGAGGAAATTAGAAACATACAACTACACTTCCTACCTCAAAATGTTCAAGAAGAATTAGTTCTATACCAAAACAAACCCAATCCATTTAGTCAACAAACTAGTATTGGGTTTGAACTACCAGAAGCAACAACTGCGACGATCAGTATCTATACAATTACTGGTCAGTTACTTAAAGAACATAGTGGCAGCTTTAGAAAAGGATACAATGAAATCGCACTCAATATTAGCGATTTACCGATAGGAAACGGCATCTTATATTATCATTTAGAAACGCCAACTACAAAGCGAATATCTAAAAAAATGATCATTATTCGATGACCAAGATCAGCAATAAATGCTGATACAATCAAGCGGCGATTCAATTCGCCCAACACAAATACGGCAATACTTATTTAACGGGAAATAAACTTAGGATAAGGTTTTTGGGATGGAAAGGTTTCGGGACTGCTTGCAGTCCCGAAACCACCACCTTTTGAAAAGAAGCAACGAGGCAGTTACCGTTAATACTCTACCATACAACAATCACTAATCACACACTTTCAAACCACAAATTAATAACTACTAACTGTATAGGATTAGTCTTAAATACAGCTAGTCAAAATATAGCATAACCTAAGAGTTATGACTAAGAACGAGTTGACAATGATAGGCAACCATACTATGAGATTGTATGACTCGACGAATCTTACAAGAGTGTAGAACAAGAAATATAGCAATATGTTTTTTGAACTACACAACCAAAACTTCATTGCTTAGAGACAGAGGATTTTTGCAGGCTGTTGGATAGCATTTTTATTAATGCTATCCACAGCTTACAAGCTTTTGGATCTAAACAACTTTCAACCGAAATTAAAAGCACCCAATTGGAAAGTAAGAAGTAAAAAGTAAAAAGTAAAAAGTAAAAAGTAATAGGTAATAGGTAAGAAGTAATAGATCTTTGACTTTTGATTTTTGTCAACATCTAAACACTTATTACCTCTTACTTATTACCTCTTACTTCTTACTTCTTATCTATTCCAATAAAAATAAACAGCATCCAATGAAACGGATACAACATCTCTTCACCGATACTTTTAAAGTATTAACACAATACGTTGTTGATACTGAGTATACCGCCTATCGGTCTGCTACATTGGTCGTTTTACTTTTGTTGACCACTATTTGGTTCGCCGATGCACAATGTTTTGTCACTTACAAACTAGACAAAACGCCTACTGGAGAATTTCAAGTATACATGGTCTCTAATACTTTCCTCAACCCTACCACATCGCCTCCTGAAAATTTAGTGAGCAATATGAAAGTCAATCTGAAAGTCAATACTGGAGGATTTGTCGTGAGTGATTTTAATCAATCGACTCTTTTACTTACTGGATCAGGTTCTGCTGTTAACTGGAATCAAACATCTTTTTCTAATCTTAATAACTCCGGCTCTGATTATTTATGTTTTAGTTTATCAGACGCTACCTCTGATATTGAATTTACTACAGGTAAACCTATCTATTTATTTTCTTTTAAAAATGGAGGTGCTTGTACCAGCGGAGCAGTCGAATTAGTAGCTAATACAGATCCCCAACATCCATCTAACAATACAAGTACTAATACAAATATAGGACAACAGCTAACCGTAGGTGGTATAGCATTGACAGCTGATAATATATGTATTGATGATACAGGAGTAACGGATTGTACAGAAACCTGCAGAATAAATTATGAAATTAAAAAACGATCAGATGGTCGTTTCCAAATAGATATGATTCCTGGGGTCACCTATACTGGTGTGTCTAATTATGTAACAGATATGCGTATCGTAGTAAAGTTTCATAAAGGCACTTTTACCGTAAGTAATATAGTAGATCTAGTACACGCCTTTCCGCAATGGGATATCAATGTTTATCCAACGCCAGTCGAAAATCCAAACTATGACTACGTTGCTTTTTCTTTAAAGACTCCTTCTGTAGATTACACCTTTACTTCAGGCATGTCAATTCCATTGTTCACCTTTGAAAATAGCGGAGAATGTTCCAGTGCAGTTGTCACTTTATTGGAAGAGAGTGATCCTTTTTATAATAGTAGCGCTAGTTTTCAACATCAATTAATAGTAGCTGGATTTAAGAGTCCTAATATTCCTATTTGTGTTGCAGGATCTGGCGCACAAGATTGTTCCACTAACTGCTATTTTGCGTGTAATGATGAAATCCAGATATCATTAGGCATCAATTGTTCCGCAGAGATCTTACCTGATCTTATAGCTAAATCTATTGATACGACTTGCCCAGGAGGAACTAAAACAGTAGAGGTACGAACATTGGATAATACGCTATTATCAACAAGTCCTATGCTGAATGAATCTCATGTCAATCAAACGTTCAATGTAAAAATAATAGATGATTTTACAGGTAATTCCTGCTGGGGTAGAGTTGTTGTGGAAGATAAAACAGGACCTGTACTAAACTGCGCTAACATTACAAATATAACAGTAGATTGTAGTGAAAATTTAGATCCAAGTAATGCTTTACTTGGCTATCCTCAAGTAACGAATAATTGTTTAGGAGAAGTACCGAATTTAAATTATGAAGATGAAATTAACACTAGCTCGTGTGCAGGGTCTTATACCGCTGTTGTCAATAGAACTTGGACAGCCACGGGTAATAGTACTTATGGAAATACGGGTACTTGTATGCAACAAATATTTATTCAAAGACTATCAATGGACGATGTCGTATTCCCTGTAGACAGAGATGGAATTGATGCGCCTGTATTAGCTTGTGTAGGAGCGGCAATAGATCCCTCTATAACAGGTACTCCTACACTATATGGCAAATCAATATACCCAAGCTTTGGTGGCTTGTGCGAAATTAATGTAGGGTATAGTGATCAAATAGATCCGACTTGTGGAGGCAGTAAACAGATACATCGAATTTGGACTGCTGTTAACGATTGTACCAATGAATTTCAAACCTATATTCAAACCATTAAGTTAGTTGACGAACAAGCACCTACTATTATTTGTATCAGTGATACCCTTCGTTTTACAACCAATCAACATGATTGTGCAGCTACTGTTAGTTTACCTACTGTTATTGCTACAGATGTATGTTCTGATGTAAGCGTTCAAATGGTAACTCCAAATGGCATCGTCAATACAAATGGCGGCCTTCTCAATGGACTCCAACAAGGGCTACATAAAATCGAATATATAGCTACAGATGCTTGTGGCAATAAAGCAGTTTGTATAGTACATGTAGAAGTAAGCGATATTGATGGACCAACTGCTGTTTGTAATAATAGTCAAGTAGCTATAGGTCCAAGTGGCTGGGTGGATGTCAATGCAAGTACCTTTGATGATGGCAGTTACGATGATTGTTGTGATGCTGTAAGCTTTCAAGTAAAAAGAGAAAATAACACAACCAGTAATTTTTCAGACATTGTTTCTTTCTCTTGCGAAGATTTAGGAAAAAATATCAATGTTATTTTACAAGTTATAGATTGCTTCGGTAATAGTAGTCAATGTACGGCTAGTATTTTAGTCATCAATGATAATAGTACAAACATACAATGTCCCGCTAATTTAACAATTGCGTGTCAGACAGATTATACAGACCTAAATATATTTGGTTCCCCTACCCTAATGGATAATTGTGGGCAACCTAATTTTCAAGTACAAAACAATTTCAATATAGATTCTTGCGGTGCAGGAGTAATTACTAGAACGTTTTCTATAATAGATGGTGGTGTAACGACCGGTACTTGTACACAAGAAATTACGATAGAAAATGAATCTACTTTTGATGAGAACAGTATTGTTTGGCCACATGATTATATATCCTTAGCCTGCGGTAGTGAATCTTTATTACCGAATGATTTACCTTTTGGATTTAATGAACCTACTTATGAAGTAACTAGCACTTGTAATAATATTTTTGTTCGATATACAGATAGCAATTTTGATGATGAAATTACTACCAATGGATGTTATGAAATACATCGACTCTGGGAAGTAATCGACTGGTGTAATTACAATGTAGATCAACCAACAGCAGGCGGAAGATTTGTCTATACTCAAATAATCAGTATTGTCAATAATGTAGCACCGACCATTAGTTGTCCACCTCATGAAACGATTGATTTAGGAGCAAATGAATGCACTACTTTTGTCAATATTCTAGGCTCCGCATCAGATGATTGTACGCCTGGCAACTTACTACGATATACGTACACTATAGATTTGCAAAACGATGGAACAGAAGATTTATCTGGAAGTACAGGAAATCCTAGTGGGAACTATGGTACTGGTACACATAAAGTGAGCTTCACAGTAGCAGATGATTGTGGTAATCAAGATGCCTGTTCTTATTTAATTACTATTGCCGATAACACCTTGCCTGTTGCAAGATGCTTATTCCCTGACTTAGTGATTATCCCAAAAAGTGGAGATTTTGCAGCAGTGCCATCCCCAGAGATTATAGGACAGTCCTCTACCGATAATTGTACGGCTTTTGAAAATCTAACGCTAAAGGTAAGCCCTACCTTTTTTACTTGTGAAGAAATAGGAAGTAATCCAATTACTTTAACAGTAACAGACGAATCAGGCAATTCTAGTTCTTGTACTGGTCGAATCAATGTAAGAGACCCTAATAATCTTTGCCCTAAAAATAAGTCCTCAATTAATATTAGCGGAAACGTTACCAATGAAGAAGGAATCGTATTGGAACAAGTATTAGTATCTATCAATGATGCTGATGGACAAAGCTCTATGACGAGTTCTGTGACTGATGAATATGGAGTCTTTCAACTAGACTCTATTCCAACAGGAAAAGATTACACCATTTTTCCAGAGAGAAATTCTGATCACTTGAATGGCATTTCTACTTATGATTTAGTTGTAATGAACAGACATATTCTAGGCTTACAGTTTATCAATTCCCCTTATAAATTAATAGCCGCAGATATTAATAGGTCTGGAACAATCACCTCTTATGACTTAGTTATTTTAAGAAAGTTAATTCTACGATTAGCGAATGACTTTCCAAATAATACATCTTGGCGTTTTATTAAGAGGGATTTCACTTTTGATGATCCTACCAATCCCTTACAAGAGTATTTTCCAGAAGTATATACGATTGATAATGCACCTGGAAAAGATATGAATATCGGTGGCTTCATAGCAGTGAAGATTGGAGATTTAAATACCAGTGCCTCCACTACTAATAATATAACTAGAGGAGAAAGCAGAAAAGCATCCGATTACTGGAATATAACAATAGCGCCTACCAAAGCTATTGCTGGATCTATTGTAGAAATACCTGTAACAGCTAATAATATGGCACAATTATTAGGTTATCAATTTGCACTTCAAATAGATCAAAATCTATTAGAAGTAATAGAGATCATTCCAGGGAATTTGCCTAATATGACTGGTAATAACTTTGCGTGGAAAACGAATAAAGGTCTATTATCAACCAGTTGGAATCAAACTGTCGCTGGAGAAACAAATGACAACTCAACCTTATTCACTATTAAAGCAAAGGTGCTTGCAAATAACAATATTACAACAGCTATTCAATTACAAGAAGACTATTTGTCTTCTGAAGTGTATATAGAAAATAAGGCAGCTGAAATACCAAACCTACTAAAGGTAAAGTTAAGTAAGCCTATCAATACTTTCCGACTATATCAAAATAGACCTAATCCGTTTAAGAGAAATACGACCATAGGATTTGACTTAAATAAAGCACAGAGTGCCACGTTACGCATCATTAATATGAACGGACAAATAATTCAAACCTATCAAGCAGCATACACTGCTGGCTATCATGAAATTAGTATTCCACATCAAGATTTGCCAACTAAAGGCATGTACTACTACCAATTAGAAACAGTGGATGCTACAGAGACTAAAAAAATGCTCGTCATTGAATAATTGATAAGAAGGCAGAAGGCAGATCGTTTCCAAGTAGTCTTTCCAGTTAGTCAAGATCAGTAAGTCTTACAGCTAACAGAATATATAACCTGCCCGACCTAACAATCGGGCTGATTTTCGATCTGACTCTTGACTTCTATGACACTGGCTTTGCCAGCTCAAAGACGAATCATAAGAATTATACTTAGGCTAATAATTTCGGTTTTTGGGTTAACGCCTCTTGCTCCTCTCTTGGAGTAAGGGGCCTTTTTTATGGTAGTTGTCTATAGGAAAATTTATAGCCTTGAATCAACCAATGACTTATAAGGCAAAAAGTGAGAATAAATTGGTCGTTTTAAGCTAGTCATTTTTTACTCTAAGATGAAGGAGTGTAAGTTCCTGAACCGCAAAGCGGATGGGCGGCT